>NZ_JAVKEA010000191.1:0-4797 GCF_040221695.1 Coleofasciculus sp. E2-BRE-01
CGGATGGTATAGGTTCCAGCACTTAAATCAGTAAAGCTGTAGTCACCATTAACATCAGTCGTGGTGCTGGTTTCACCTGCATCAAGAACCCCATCATTATCGCTATCAACAAAGATAGTCCAGTCAGCTAATCCCGCTTCACCTGCATCTTTAACCCCATCGCCATCAATGTCTTCAAACTTCTGTCCACTGATGCTACCGAATTCTTCAACGTTACCGAAGTCAACGCCTGTAACTGTCGTATTACTACCAATTGTGATTAGACTTGGATCAGTCGTTGTTTGAATAAGGTCTGTTGGGGTTATCTGACGAACAAAATAGTCACCTGCTAAAACGTCAGTAAATGAGTATGAACCACCAACAGAGGTTGTTGTTGTGACCAACGAGTCTTTGGTTGGGTCAAAGGCACCTTCATTCGCCTCAAATACGCCGTCACCATCATCTAAAAATAATTTAACCGTGACGTTATCTAAATTCGGATCAGCACCCGCTTCATCATCCCCATCTGCATTAATATCCTCAAACACGCGACCCGAAATCGTACCCTCCGGATCGATTCCCGCCATATCAGCAACAGCAAATTCCTCAAATCCGGCGTCTGAACCATTTATCTCATCGGCACTGCCTAACTTAGCAAATAGATAGACATAAGTGCTACCCGTTGCTCCGGCAAAGGCGCTTTCCGGAACATAAATCGAGGCATCAAACGAACTCGTTCCTGGTGTTAACTCCGCATCAAACAGCACTGAACTGTTTAAATCAAAAACAGCTTGTCCACTATTTAAGGCTCCAGTCAGCGTCTGAGTTGTGGGATCATACCCGCTTAGTGTGGCAGAATTGCCGAGAAAGAGTCTCAACTCTTGCAGTACAATCTCAGAAGCACTATTCTTTTCATTCAAATCCAGGCGAACTTCGCGGAAGGTTTCTCCAGCAATCGTTACCTGTTGCAGTTCAGACAGTTGGAGCGATCGCGCTGACTGCACATCCGGTTGACTAACCGCCGCATCTGTGTTGAATCCTTCCTCTTCCGGAGTGGCTTTCAATTTAAGAAACGAGTCATTAGTTCCAGTATCCGCCAAAGCTAAATCAGATCGAACGATATAAGCACCATTGACAAATCCTGCGGACTGAACTCCGGTTAAATCTAGAACCGAGTCCGTGAAAATATGGGGTTCAGCCGCTTCCCCAGTTTTCAAATCCGTAGCGGTTAACAGGAACGTTTCATTTGCCGAATCATCGGGATTCACATACCATTCGGTGATAATTGTCCCATTTTTTAAACCATCGAGATCGCGAGGACTTCCATCTTTAATCTCCCAAGGATAGTGTCCTTTGCCTGAGTCCGAAGGCGCAACAATCACATCATCGGCTGTACCAAACTCACCATCAGCACCTGCTTCCAAATGTTGCACCTGCAATTTGACCACTGCACCTGGATCAAACCCAGTCGCGGTAATCGTCGCTGTTTCACCCGGTTGGTAATCTTGCTTATCAGTTTCGACTGTTGGCGTACTGGTTGTCTCTGCTTCAGCCGTGTCAATCTGGAATCGCTGAAACACGTTCTTTATCAATGAGTCAGAAACAGCTAGCGGTTCTTCAATGTCTGGAACAATCCCAGATAGATCGTCTAAGCGTGAGTTGGATGGCGTAAGCGGAGCAAGTTCACCTGTAGCCAACTTACTATCAGGAACCGCGTCTAGTTCTAGATGGCGTGGCTCAAAGAACGGCTTTACCTGAGATAAGAGAGAAAAAACTCGATTTAATCCAGGAGACAATAACCGAGGTGAAACTGTCTCGGTCAGCAATTCATATAGAGAAAGGAAGTCTAAATACTTAGTAGCAGTCATCATGAGAGGAACAATTAGCTCTGATCAACAACAGTGAGAATAAGCTGCACCTGATGGAAAGTGTTTCAATTGCTTTTGAAAAAGACACCACACCCATTGCTGGGCAATGGTTTAAACGTTATCAATTTTCAAGCTCTTTTAGGCTGACTATAATTTTTGTAGGCAAATTCACTACACAAAACTATCAAACGCATGGCTTTCAGAACTCATTTCAAATCACTAAATTTATCTGTTCAGCAGATATTGAACGTATGATAACTAAACCTGACACCAGTTTATGTGAAGAATCTGTAAAGTTACTTCTAATTAATGTAAGAGATTGATGAAGCTTGCTTAAAACCCAATATGTAATCATATTAAACTTGTAGTACATAATTTTTATATACTTTTTATCACTTCTGGTAATGAGTCAAACCTATTCCGCTGATAAAAACTAGAAAATGTTGGCAAATGTTCGTGAATATTCGTGAATGTTGGTAAATGTTGGTAAATGTTGGTACAAATGACGACCAACCCAAGCTGGGACTCAATTGCCCCAGTCTCTATACAAAGATTGCAAAGATTGCGCTACTATCAATAAAAAATGAGACGTATGAATCAGTGTCAACCTCAGCAGGTCTGCATTGTCACGGGTGGTAACTCAGGTGTAGGTTTGATGACTGCTGTTGGTCTCGCCCAATTCGGTCATCATGTATTCATCGCCTGTCGCTGTGCAAGCAAAGCTGAGAAAGCTGTCAATTATATTCGCTCCTCCACTGGAAATCCCAAGGTTGAGTTTCTACCACTCGATTTAGCATCCCTTGATTCAGTTCGCACATTTGTGAAACTGTTTCAGGATAGACAACTTCCGCTGCATTTATTAGTAAATAATGCGGGGGTTTTCAATGCCAGAGGTACAACTCAAGAAGGATTTGAACTCATTTTGGGAATTAACTATCTGGGTCACTTTCTCCTGACAAATTTGTTACTGGAAACGCTTCAACATTCAGCCCCAAGTCGCATTATCATGGTTGCCTCGGACTTAGCATTACGCCCCACTTCTATCAAGTGGGAGTGTTTTGTCAGGAAGACACCCTTGAATTTTATAGAACTGTATGCCTTATCAAAATTGTGCTTATTGATCCTGACTCAAGAACTGTCACGGCGCTTAGAGAATACCAACGTAACTGTTAACGCGATTCATCCCGGATTTGTGCAGTCTAATATAACCGTAGGACATCGCTTAAGCAAGTATTTAGGCATAGGTATTTCACCCCAAGAAAGTGCTTCGGGGTTGCTGACTTGTGCAACATCTGCTGATTTTGCAGCGGTAACGGGTAAGTTTTTTGATTATCAGCAGACCGAAATAGAACTTCCTGATCTAGCAAAAGAGATTGAACTCGGTCAACAGTTGTGGGAACAGAGTAGCTTGTGGACAGGCTGTCATCAATACAATCCGAAAACACCCGCCAAACCTGAGACGTCTGTTGGACTTTTGGAACCTTATTCGCTGGCATTGAGTCCCCCTGAACTCGGTTCCCTTACCCAAACTATTGTTGAAACTGTATTGCCTACCCCCCCGCTAAAAAATCAATTTCATCAGTTTATTCGCCTTTTAATTAAACTCAAAATTGGAGGGATAGTTCTACTTTTTAATCAACTTCGCAAAAAAGAGTTTTATATGGAAAGGCATCTTGATTCAGGCGCTGTTTGGGCGATCTGCCAGGATAAAAATTTACGACAGAAGTTAAAAGAGTATTTGGGTGAAGAGTTAGTGTTGTGGCGTTCTGAAATTTGGGTGAATTATCCTTCGCAACAACTGATTCCGTTTTGGCATCAAGACTCCTATCCCAATCTGCTTCAAGGCGAAGGGAAAACGATCAATGTCTACATTGCGCTAACCGAGGTTAATGAATGGAATGGGTTTGAATACATCCCTAATCTTCAACTCACTCCGGATGTCTCTGTGGAAATGAAAGACCCATTTAGTGGCAATCGCTTGTTTAATTTGCCAGAAGACTTAGAACAGCAAGCCATTCCTGTCGTTTTGCGTCCTGGAGAATTTGTTTTATTTACTGATCAACTCATGCATCGTTCGATTCGCAATACCAGTGGTCAAGTTCGGCTAGCCCTCACCCTGCGGCTTACTCAACCCTCTGTTCATATCGTGTCAAGCTATAGTCCTATTTACAGCAAGCCTGTCTTGTTATAAATCCTGCTAACATGAAATATAAGGATTATAAGGAAACGCGGGTTTATTGAAAACCTTTATTCAAGTTAGGAGAGATTTTAAATGTCATTTAAAAAGTTTCTCGCAATTGGCACAACTCTAGTGTTGGTAGGGGGTGGCGCAGCTTATCTCTACGCCAAAGGATTCTGGGGAGTCGCCGACACCCCAGCCGCCAGTGCTAAAGTTATTCCCGATGAAGCGGTGATGGCGGGCTTTATTTCCACTGACCCTCAATCCTGGATGAAGTTGCAGAAGTTTGGTACGCCTGAACTGCAAACGTTAGTGAATCAGAGTCTGGAAAATTTACAAGCAGAAACCTTTAAGGATTCCCAAATTAGTTATGATGAGGATTTAAAACCGTGGTTGGGGAATGTAATGGTCGCCGTTTTACCAACGACTTCTCCAGAAGCTGTGGACGACTTCAATCTGTTGACAGTTGTTACTATCAAAAATAAGTTTAGTCTGTTAAAGTTTGCCAACCAGTTGAAAACTGAGGAAAAACTGGGAAAAACTGAAGAGATTGACTATAACGGGTTGACGATTGTGGAGACAATTGACGAGGGGCAAACCTTCTATTCAGCGGTATTGAGACAGCATTTGGTCATAAGCTGTCATGCATTTAAACTGTGATAAGAGCATTACCCTTATTTTTCAGTTTGCGCCCCCAGTTAATAACTAGCTTGTCTTCATTTAAAAGTTGATGCAACAAAGATTCTAACTCTTCAATGGATTCAAAAAGCC
>NZ_JAVKEA010000192.1:0-11779 GCF_040221695.1 Coleofasciculus sp. E2-BRE-01
GGTGAGGTGAATGGTGGTAGGTGTGAGGTTTTTTCGCCTCCAACAGACAATTCCATCCCGACACCCGACACCCGACACCCGACACCCGACACCCGACACCCTTGCTCAACCGAGCTTTCACCTTAAGTTGACACCAATGGGTAGAGACGTAGCATGCTACGTCTCTACTGTGGTAGATTCTGAGACAATCAGAACAGAATGATAGCCGTAGAAGCCGTGTTGAGACGTCGGATTGGCGTTGTGCCTCAATTTTTGCGGCTAATCGTGAATAGCCAATCGCTGAGGAAAAGGAAACCAAATGCCAGACAACCTGAGAAGTCAAGTCGTTACCCAAGGTGTGCAGAGATCGCCAAATCGTGCCATGCTTCGTGCTGTCGGTTTTAGCGATCGCGATTTTACCAAGCCAATCGTTGGGTTAGCGAATGGTTATAGTACAATCACGCCCTGTAATATGGGCATCAATGATTTAGCGCTACGGGCAGAAGCCGGACTTAAACAAGCGGGGGCGATGCCGCAAGTCTTTGGTACTATTACGATTAGCGATGGTATTTCTATGGGAACCGAGGGGATGAAATATTCCCTGGTGTCACGGGAAGTGATTGCTGACTCCATCGAAACCGTCTGTAATGGTCAAAGTATGGACGGGGTGCTGGCAATTGGTGGTTGTGATAAGAATATGCCTGGGGCGATGATTGCGATCGCACGCCTAAATATTCCGGCTATTTTTGTCTATGGGGGGACGATTAAACCCGGACATCTGGATGGACAAGATTTAACTGTTGTCAGCGCTTTTGAAGCGGTGGGACAACATAGCGCGGGTAAGATTACAGAAGAACAACTGGTGGCGGTGGAACGAAACGCTTGTCCTGGTGCGGGGTCATGTGGCGGGATGTTCACGGCTAACACTATGTCTTCAGCATTTGAAGCGATGGGGATGAGTTTACCCTATTCTTCGACAATGGCGGCGGAAGATGCCGAAAAAGCCGACAGTACGGAAAAATCCGCGTTTGTTCTGGTTGATGCGATTCGTCAGCAGATTCTACCCCAACAGATATTAACCCGCCAAGCCTTTGAAAATGCCATTTCGGTAATTATGGCAGTGGGTGGATCAACGAATGCGGTACTGCATTTATTGGCAATTGCGCGGGCGATCGGGGTAGAGTTAACTCTGGATGACTTTGAAACGATTCGCGCTAGAGTTCCGGTACTGTGTGATCTTAAACCCAGTGGCAGATATGTGACCACGAATTTACACCAGGTTGGCGGTATTCCCCAAGTGATGAAAATGCTGCTTGTCCATGATTTATTACAGGGTGATGCATTAACGATTACCGGGAAAACCGTGGCTGAGGTATTAGCCGATGTACCCGATGAACCACCCTCAGATCAAGATGTGATTCGTTCCTGGGATAACCCGATGTATAGCCAAGGACATTTGGCGATTTTAAAAGGAAATTTGGCAACCGAAGGTGCGGTGGCGAAGATTACAGGCGTAAAAACCCCCCAAATCACCGGTCCAGCACGAGTCTTTGAATCCGAAGAAGCCTGTTTGGATGCAATTTTGGCGGGTAAGATTAAAGCTGGAGATGTAATTGTGGTGCGTTATGAGGGACCCAAAGGAGGTCCGGGAATGCGGGAAATGTTAGCGCCAACCTCAGCAATTATTGGTGCAGGATTAGGGGATTCGGTAGGATTAATTACCGATGGTCGCTTTTCTGGTGGGACGTATGGTATGGTAGTGGGTCATGTTGCCCCAGAAGCCGCCGTTGGAGGTGCGATCGCGTTAGTCGAAGAAGGGGATTCGATTACGATTGATGCTCCGGCGCGATTATTACAGATTAATATATCCGATCAGGAACTGCAACAACGCCGCGCCAAGTGGCAACCCCCCAAACCCCGATATACCAAAGGGGTGCTGGCGAAGTATGCCAAATTAGTGTCGTCTAGCAGTATTGGTGCGGTGACAGATTTTGAGTCTGTGATCAATCAGATCACGGATTGAGGGGGGGTAGAGACGTAGTATGCTACGTCTCTACATTTGCCCACCCAGTCGGTTGATCAATTTTTCTTTTTCACACATAATTGTTAAAATATGAAACAATTGTAATATTTTGTAGCGACTTTGGGATTAGAAGCCCATTTAGCAGAATAGATTATGGCAGATAGAACAACAACCAAAAATAAAAGCACTCAAGCTGAGACACAACAAGCGCTAGCGAGACGAAATCAAAGTGCAACCGCGCTGGATGTTCAGCCTTTACCGAATAATCGTCCGATTGCGGCTAATGCGACTGAATCGAGTGATGAACTCATGGGCTATTTGGACTAATTAACTATTAGCTAGACAGACATGAATACTACCGATTTCCTCACTGGAGATCGGTGTTTTTTCTGGGGGAGTTTTCTGGGCTTTTCTGGGCTTTTCTAGACGCCCCTCTAAGCAAGATCCCCGACTTCTTGGAGAAGTCGGGGATCTGTATGTGTGTGTACCTTACTTACTTGAAAAGTGCTGTAAGGTTAGACGTAAAGGTAACTAACCCGTAATTTCCCAGAACCCTTTAAAATAGCCCAAATTACGTGCCTCTTCCCACGTCACTTGTAGGTTCTTAAATCCTCTCTCGCCCGGATCATCAACTTGAATAACGTCTTGATCTAACGCATCCAGACGGACAAAATGATTTTCCATTCCTACTAAAGTGCCATGAAATCAGGCAGGCGTAAGGCATCAAAATCCGTTGCCTCTGCGTAGCTTTTCCGTTTTTTATATTTACCTTCTAGTGCCTCAAATATATCTTTAAGCAATGGCAATTTTGACTGATCATAATCCGCTTTCGTTTTCCCAATCCCTTCTAAAACCATTGCCGGAGGTGATCGTCATTTGTCATTTGTCATTTGTCATTTGTAAGGGTTTGAGGCTTGTTGACATAACTTAGTATGGTTGAGTTTATTTCCACTAACCTACTTATGAATCGGGGCGGGTTTAGTTGCATTTGGGTGCAATCGAAACGATAGTAGTAAAACCCGCCCCTACATCCAATACTATTCGGTTAAGGGAGAAGGGGGAAACACACTCCCTTTACCCGTCCATTACCCTGGCACTTTTTTGTATTAGTTAGGGGAACCTGCACCACCCGATAGAAAACTGACGAGCTTTTTGAGGGTAGGAAAACTTTCTTTGGTTCCTTGACTGGAAAAGCCAATAATTTTGGAGAACTCCTTCTCAGATAATTCACCCGACTGATACTGTGCAAAGGCATCAACAACCCGAATTAAATCCTCTGTGGAAAACTCAAAACCCTGCTTGGCGGCAAACTTCACCACCACCGGGGCATTATTCGTGAGGGCTTGTGCTTCTGCGGTGTCGAGTTCTGAATAACTACTAATGTCTCCATCGCCAACACCGAGTAATGTTCCCAGTTGTTGTTGGAGTTGTTTATCTTCGGCAGTTTTCTGCATAAACTGTAACACTTTGGGAACAGTCGTTGCTGGTTTTTCCACGGGAACCAATTGTCCATTAATTTTTTGGTAACGAGTTCCGCGATAGACAAACTCTAGAGTTTGTTTAATTGAGGGTAAACTTGCTGGTATCCCTTGATCAGACAATCCCAGAATTTTAGCTAACTCTTGATCAGATAGTTCATTGGATTTATATCGCACAAAGGCATCAACAACCGTTGTAAGTTGTTCAACGGAAAAGTCAAACCCATGTTGAGCCGCAAATTTTACCACTAACGGGGCGCGATCGCCGATTAACGCAGCAGCTTCTTGCTGATCCAATTCGGAATGGCTACTTATGTCGCCGTCACCGACTCCCAATAATGCTCCTAATTTTTGTTTAACTTCGGGATCGGAAGCCGTTTTCTGCATAAATTGCAGGACATTGGGTGTAGAATCCACCGATTCATGTACGGGGACTAGCTTGCCATTAATGCGTTTATAACGAGTCCCCCGATATACATAGTCTAATGTATTGGTAATTGAGGAGATACTTTCTTTTGTTCCCTGATCTAGGTTCGATACACAAATAATCTTTGAGAAATCGTTAGCTGATATTTCGCCTGATTGATACTGTTGAAACGCATCTACCGTAGTTCTTAAGTCTTCAACGGAAAAATTAAACCCTTGTTGGGCGGCAAACTTGACCACTAATGGAGCGCGATCGCCTGTTAAGGCTTCGGCTTCTTGGACATCGAGTTCCATTTGACTACTGATATCCCCATCGCCAACGCCCAATAGGGTGGCTAATTGTTGCTTTAAGCCCTGATCTTCCGATGTCTTTTGCATAAATTGCAGCACACTGGGCGTAGAATTAGTGGGTTGGATAACAGGAACGAGTTTCCCATTAATTCGTTGATAGCGAGTTCCCCGATAGACGAATTCTAATGCCTTTTTAATCGAGGGAATACTCTCTTGTGTTCCTTGATCGAGGTTGGATAATCCAATGCGTTGCGAGAACTCTGCTTCAGACAGTTCTCCTAACTGATATCGCCCAAACGCATCAACGACGGTTCTTAAATCGTCAACAGAAAAATTAAATCCCTGCTGGGACGCTAATTTGACGACTAAGGGAGCGCGATCGCCCGTCAAGGCTTCGGCTTCTGCCTGATCTAGTTCAAACTGACTACTAATATCGCCATCGCCAACCCCTAGCACTTCCCCTAGGTGTTGCTGTAGCTGTTCATCTTCTGCGGTTCTCCGCATAAATTGCAAGGCTTTTGTGGTTGTCATCTCACTACTCGAAGTTGCGATTCTTATAAAGGAAATATTTTACCTGAATTACATCACTATTCAATAGGTTTTAACAACTCTTAAATCTCTTAGGTTAAGGTTTTGTTATTTTTCCGGCATAATGTTCATTTTGAACAGATTTAGTCTACCCATCGGCTTCCAAAAAGGGGCGGGTTTAGTTCAGTTATCGGTTCATATCGAGAATTTATGGGTCAAACCCGCCCCTACAGATTGGCTTCTGCCGCTTTTCTATCTACTACGGAAATTTTTGCCCTTTGGTCATTTCCCAATCCCCATAATCCTGAAACAGGTTCACTACTATTCAATTCAAGAGCGATCGCATACTTTAAAGTTAGAATAGAGTTCAACATTGCAATGACTAATGATGAAACTATACGATTTTTTACCGTCTGGAAACTGCTATAAGGTACGTTTGTTACTGACTCAACTTGGGATTTTGTTTGAGCGGGTAGAAGTAAATATATTACAAGGAAAAAGCCGAACCCCTGAATTTATGCCCAAAAATCTCAATGGACGAGTTCCTGTTTTAGAAGTTGAACCGGGTAAATTTCTGGCAGAATCCAATGCCATTTTATTTTATCTGAGCCACGGGACACCATTTCTACTTGATGATCCTTGGCAACGAGCAAAAGTACTCCAATGGTTATTTTTTGAACAATATAGCCACGAACCCTATATCGCCACATCCAGATATTGGATCTCGATACTGGGAAAAGCAGAGGAGTATCAGCAAGCACTCGCCCAAAAACGCCAACCGGGTTACACGGCGCTAACCGTTATGGACACTTATTTACAGCAGCATAGATTTTTTGTGGGCGATCGCTATACCATAGCGGATATTGGCTTGTTTGCTTACACTCATGTTGCGGATGAAGGCGGCTTTGATTTAAGCGGATTTCCAGCTATCCTGAGTTGGTTAGAGCGGGTTAAGCTGCAACCGGGACATATTCCCATCACCCAAAAATAAGTAACCCAATCTTGAAATTAATACTATGATTAAAATTGATCGGTCGAGAAAATAAATCAGGTCAGCGCATCTACTGGCAGAGAAGTCACGACTCAAGTTGGTCAAGTTGCTGTGAATGCCGCCAAAGCATCCGATCTATTAACCCTCGTTGAAGCTCTCTACTCAGCCTTTCAATTGTTTGTAGAGAACAAATGGGCATTGGCTGTACAAACTCCGCAACGAGACGACTAAGGGTTAGCCAAACATAAAGGTAGATTCAGATGAACCCTGATGAACTATTAAGTAGATACCAAGCTGGCGAACGAGATTTTTTTCTCATCGACGTTAATGGAGTCAACCTGATGGGTGCGACTCTGAGAGCGGTCGATTTAACTCATGCCAACCTGAGCCAAACGACATTAGTCCAGGCTAACTTGAGCCGCGCTACCCTGCATAATGCCAATTTGCAGGGAGTTGACTTGCAAGGAGCCAATCTGCGAGGTGCTGACTTGAGTGGTGCTGATTTGATGGGAGCGAATTTAGTGGCGGCTGATTTGAGTTTTGCCACGTTGACGGGTGTGGATTTAACTGGGACTAATTTAAGTTTTGCCCGGTTGATGGGCGCTGATCTCAATGGTGCTAACCTCTGTCAGGTTAAGCTATTGGGCGCGGATCTGCGGGGTTCTCTGTTAATTGGCGCTAATCTCAGTCGCAGCAATCTGAGTCGCAGTTATTTATTTGAAGCTGATTTAAGTGAGGCAAATCTGGAGCAAGTTAAGTGGCAAAGCAGTCTGTACAATCTGCAAACTTGTTTTCCTAAAGCGTTTAATCTTAAACAAGGGGGTGCTTATTTAATTGCGCCTGATGTCTCTCTCGCCGGAGTAGATTTAAGCGGTGTTAATCTCAACAGAGAAAATTTACAAGGGGCGAATCTGAGTCGGGTCAATTTAAGTAAGGCTAACTTACGTTGGACAGACTTCCGTGATGCCAACTTGCAGGACGCAAATTTGAGTGAGGCGACTCTCAGTGGCGCTAATTTACAAGGGGCTTCTTTGAGTCAGACAAATTTGGACGGGGCGAATTTAAGCGGTACGACGATGCCCAATGGGGAGTTACATGAGTGTCATGGAATTCAGAAATTGGCTGAGAGGTAGGGAAGCTGGGGAAGCCATGTAGAGACGTAGCACGCTACGTCTGGAAGCTGGGGAAGGGATTGGCAAAATTTTGTGTAAGAATCAATCATATCATTACTGCATGGCAATGCTGGGATTGGCTTGATAAAACCAATGAACTTGGCTCTCGGACAAACAATTGGTGGACGCTATAATATCGTGCGGCAACTGGGACAAGGTGGGTTTGGTGCTACATTTGTTGCCCACGATCACCATTTGCCTAGCGATCGCGATTGTGTGGTGAAGCAACTTAAACCCCAAGCCACTGACCCGTTTACGTTGCAGACGGCGCGGCGTTTGTTTGAAACCGAAGCTAAAATCCTGCATCAGTTGGGTCATCATCACCAAATTCCCCAGCTATTTGCCTATTTTGAAGAGAGTCAAGAATTCTATTTGGTGCAGGAACTGGTTGAAGGGGATAATCTGAGTCAGGAATTGACGCCGGGAACGCAGTGGTCAGATCAGCAGGTGATTGATCTGTTGCAGGAAATCTTAACTATATTAGCGTTTGTTCATCAGCATCATGTGATTCACCGAGATATTAATCCCCACAACCTGATCCGGCGTAAATCCGATCGCAAGTTAGTCCTAATTGATTTTGGCGCGGTTAAACAAGTTAGCACTCAGATAGTGCAGGGACAATCCTCTAGCTTTACGGTGGCGATTGGTACGCCGGGATATCGACCCAGTGAACAAGCCAATGGGAATCCCCGTTTGAGTAGTGATATTTATGCGGTGGGAATTGTGGGGATTCAAGCGTTAACTGGGGTAGCGCCTCAGGAACTGCCAACTGATCCCGACAGTGGAGAAATTTGCTGGCGCGATCGCACGTCGGTTCGTCCAGAGTTGGCGAAGGTTCTGGATAAAATGATCCGCTACGATTTTCGCGAACGCTATCCTTCGGCGGAGGCGGCGTTACAGGCGTTGAATGACTTGATTCAACCCACGAAGGCGACGGTGGCTTTAGGTGCTGCTTCTCCATCGTCACCTGTGACTCAATCCTCTAAACGGAAGAAACTGATAGTTGTCCTATTAATTGCCATGGCGGTAATTGCTGCTGGGGGAGGGGCGACAGTAGGGATTATTAACTGGATTAATTCCACCAATGCCACCCAATCCTATAACCGAGGTGAAACCCTGCTGGAGTTGAGGCGGTATGAGGATGCCCTCAGTGCTTATAATCGTGCGGTTGAACTGCAACCGGACTATGCTGAAGCTTGGCTGGGTCAAGGGGATGCGCTTTTGGCATTGGGTCAGTCTGAGGAAGCGTTGGATGCGTATGATCAGGCGATTCAGATTCAGCGTGAGTATCCAGAGGCTTGGAAAGGACGAGGAGAGGCGTTAGTTGAATTGCAGCGTTATGAAGCGGCGATTAGTGCGTTTGATCAGGTCACGAAACTGCAACCGGAGGATGTAGAAACCTGGGAACGTCGCGGGATGGTACAGATGGAGTTACAGCGCTATTCGGCGGCGATCGCATCTTACGATAAAGCCTTAGAGATTCAACCCAATTATTCCTCAGCCTGGTATCGGCGCGGCTGGGCATTCCATAATTTACAACAGTACGAAGAGGCACTTAAATCTTATGACAAAGCGGTGGAACATAAGCCCGATTCCGCCGAATATTGGTATCAACGGGGTAATGCGTTTGTTAATTTGAACAAACATCGTGACGCGGTGGACTCTTACCAGAAAGCGGTTCAGTTCCAGCCAGATTTTTACCGGGCGTGGTACAGTCAGGGCAGTATTTTGAATAATTTAAATCAATATCAAGAGGCGTTAGCCGCATTTGAACAAGCGGTTAAACTTCAGCCCAACAGTTATGAGGCGTGGTATGGTCGGGCTTGGGCGTTGCATCAATTGCAGCGTTATGATGAAGCGTTAACGGCTTACGAGAAGGCGGTGAAACTGAGACCCAATTCTGAGCAAGCCTGGTATAACCGGGGGAATGTCTTCTATACATTGAAACAATACTCAGATGCGATCGCGGCTTATGACCAAGCTGTTGCCCATAAGCGCAGCCATTACCAAGCCTGGAATAGTCGCGCTAATGCTTTATTTAACCTGAAGCGATACAACGAAGCCTTGACCTCTTATGAAAACGCTTTGACGTATCAACCCGATTACAAAGAAGCGAAGCGGGGGAAAGACCAAACGCAGCGTGAACTTGAGGAGTTTAAAAAGAAATCCCAGCCGCGCTCAGCTAGTAGGGATGACGAGGAAGAAACTGACGAGTGAACTCAAATCTTATTCAAATAAAATTAGCGATATCTTAAATTCAATTCACATCTAATGATTAGTAAATAATTTTTTATTAATTAGGGCTTGCTGCATGAGTGCTGACGTCGCTCTCACAATAGCGTCACGCAAGTATAGCAGTAGACACATCAATTAGGACAAACGAACTTTTGTAGAGACGTTGCATGCAACGTCTCTACCATAAGATGCTTCTACGATAGTAATATAGCGCTTTCCCAGCGTGTGAGGTACACCTAAATGTAGGGGCGCAACGCTTGCGCCCTTAACGATGTATTGCATCAAACCGGAAATTGCTAGATCTGGCGTCTTCTGTACCAGTGAGTCTACTTGACCGACGCCCGAAACAGGATATGTTTCCAAATTAACCCCCCATTATACCTGATTTTCCCAAAAAAAACAGAAAATTTCCATTTTCTTCACAAGTAGTTTAGAATCAGCGCTTATAATCGGTACAGTATCCGTAGTTTCCTGTAACAGTTCTTATCCGATCTTAACAAGTCCTATTAGTAACTACTTAGTGATGCATAGAATCCTTTTAATCGATGACGATCCCGCAATCTCAGAACTTGTCTCCATTAACCTAGAAATGGCAGGATACGAAGTTCACCAAGCGCCCGATGGTATCAAGGGTCAGGCGCTAGCGCTGCAACTCCAGCCCGACCTGATCATGCTAGACTTAATGCTCCCTCGAGTCGATGGCTTTACCGTTTGCCAACGGTTGCGTCGGGATGAACGCACCACGGATATTCCCGTGTTGATGTTGACAGCGTTGGGTCAAACGCAGGATAAGGTGGAAGGGTTTAATGCTGGTGCAGATGATTATCTGACCAAACCCTTTGAACTCGAAGAAATGCTAGCACGGGTACGCGCCTTATTGCGACGTACTGATCGCATTCCCCAAGCCGCCAAGCATACAGAAATCCTCAACTATGGTCCTTTGACGCTGATTCCAGAACGGTTTGAGACGATTTGGTTTAATCAGACGGTTAAATTGACCCACCTGGAATTTGAACTGCTACACTGCTTATTGCAGCGTCATGGTCAAACGGTTTCTCCCAGTGAAATTCTCAAAGAAGTCTGGGGATATGATCCAGATGACGATATTGAAACCATTCGTGTCCATGTGCGCCACCTGAGAACCAAACTCGAACCTGATCCCCGTCATCCCCAATATATTAAAACAGTATATGGTGCGGGATACTGTCTGGAGTTACCCAATAGTGAAGAAACCGCTGAGGCGGGATCATCCAATTCAGCAAAATCAGAATAGATTGGGGATTGGAGAAGTGTTGAGTGTTGAGACGCACCATTATTTGTATGTAGGGGCGGGTTTAGGGATTTTCCTGTTGCGATGGATGATAGCGTTTATTCAAAACCCGCCCTGATTAATGGGTAGGGGCATTTCATCACAATTATTCTCAAACACATAAATTCGTTTAGCATTGGCAATCGGGGCTAAAATGGTCAAAATTTTTTGATAAACATCATGATTAACGGGCGCGGCTAATAACTGACGCTACACTTCAATCAACACCGTCAAATAGCATTCTCAACCCAACGCCTAAAACTGAACAATATCTCGTTGAGTAATCATTCCCACCTGCATGTTTAACAATCCAATCCTCTAATTAGTCAGCAAAGGAGTTAAAATCATGGCACTCACAGCCTCAACCATGTTGCCTCTAGGCAACAAAGCCCCAGAATTCCAGTTACCCGATGTGGTATCGGGCGAAACGATTTCCTTAGACACGTTTACGGGGAAACAGGGATTAGTGATGATATTTCTCTGCCGTCATTGCCCATTTGTCAAGCATGTTCAGGGTGAATTAGCTAAACTAGGTCGAGACTATCAGGATACAGATCTGGGGATTGTGGCAATTAGCGCCAATGATGCCACGACTCATCCTGACGATGCGCCTGAGAAGTTAAAGGAAATGGCACAAGAATTAGGATTGACGTTTCCCTTGTGTTATGACGAAAGCCAGGAAACAGCGAAAGCTTATACAGCCGCCTGTACGCCAGACTTCTTTGTGTTCGATCGCGATCGCAAATTAGTATACCGGGGACAATTCGACGATAGCCGCCCAGGGAATGATCAACCTGTGACAGGTAAGGATCTACGATCCGCGATCGATGCGGTATTGGCGCAGTCTCCCGTCAGTGAAGAACAAAAGCCCAGTATTGGCTGCAATATCAAATGGAAGCCAGGGAATGAACCTGCGTACTATGGCGCTTAAGGATATTTAGCGGTTGGGATTAGGGCGGGTTTCATTGGTAGGGGCGGGTTTAGGCACAAACTTAACCCAGAAACCAATAACCTTTCTGCAAAACCCGCCCTGCCCCACCCTCTCACAACCCCTACCCGTTTTCCACCCGGGATCGCACGCCTACGATGTCGCGGTGGGGGGCGGGTGGGGCTGGGCGGGTTTTGCAGAAAGGTTTGTGGTTTCTGGGTTAAGTGTGTCCCTAACGAATGCCCCTACAAAGCACACCTGCCTTACTCCCACCCTGACAGGGGATAACAAAACCTACCGGTTGCCGACGCGCGATCGCACGCCTACGCTGTCGCGGTGGTGTGAGGTTGGGGCAGGGCGGGTTTTGCAGAAAGGTTATTGGTTTCTGGGTTAAGTTTGTCCCTAAACCCGCCCCTACA
>NZ_JAVKEA010000193.1:0-29572 GCF_040221695.1 Coleofasciculus sp. E2-BRE-01
GCCCAACAGCGTTCTATCGGATTGTACTTGCTGTGGTAGGGAGGATAGTAAATCAGGCGAATTTTTACATCAATCTCTTGGGAAAGTTCAACCATTCGTTTGATAAATTGGGTGCGGTCACTGCGAGTTGCCACACCGCCAGATCGCTCCCCGAGTCTAGCAAACCTAAGAGCGATCGCGCCAATGTCCCATTAAATGGGATGTAATTTCTATGTTATCAATACATACCACAAAAACACTCACCTTTGAAGCCTCAAAACTAAATTACAAATCCTCCACCCGTCACCCCCTGGCACGATTCGTCACTGTCGAGACAGTCGCCTTGCTGTTTAACCGCTCCCCCGACGAGATTTATCGCATTGAGTGCTGGCAGCATATCGTTTATGTTCACGGTAAAGGGTTGAGCCGATTCGTCAGCTATGCCGACTTTCCGCCAATCCTAGAAGCTGAACCTCCCACGCCTCAAGACATGGTGCGTTGGCGCAAGCGCTGGAAGTCTCGAATTGCTCCAGAGTTTTGGACAATATTCTATAGATATCAGTTCAACCGAGCCAAGAGTGAGTCGCAATTGCTAGCGTGGGGAGAATTTGTTGCTCTGGTGAAAGGATTGTTATCAACAGCCGCCTTAGAACACCTGCGCCAAGCCTACCAGCTAGAACAATATTGGTGGCGTCACTTTTGACAAAACACTGAATCTGGCTTAACTAGAGGAAAACCAGACCATTGAATATGAACACTCAACTCGTTGAATCTCTAATCCAAGTTATCCTATCTCTCTCGAAAGAGGAGCGTCATTTACTTGAGCAAAAGCTGTTTTTTGAATCATCAAGTCCTTCAACGGGTGACTTAATGCAAATGGCTCAAAAGGGTGGCTCGTTCAACTTCCTGTACGATGAACCCGATTTGTATACTCTTGAAGATGGGGAAGCAATCTAATGTCTGTCAAAAAAGGAGATATTGTTTTAGTTCCCTTCCCTTTCACAGATTTGAGTACAACAAAACTGCGTCCGGCTGTAGTGTTATGGGTAGATTCTACAGGTGATGACATAACCCTCTGTTTTATTTCATCTCAAAATCTAACCCGTCTCAGTCCAGATGAATTTGTTCTAGATACTTCAGATCCCGAATTTTCCAATACTGGACTAAAGGTTGCTTCTAAAGTGAGGGTGACACGAATCGTTACTCTTGAACGTCGGTTGATTACACGACGTATCGGTAAGTTAGGCGTCAATCAAATTCAGCAATTGAACTCACTTATGCTTCAAGCCTTTCAACTCTTGTAATTGAGTTTTAATGTGAATGGTACTGAAATTTTGGTTGGTAGTCGCCTTGCTGTTTAACCGCTCTCCTGACGAGATTTATCGCATTGAATGCTGGCAACATATCGTTTACGTTCACGGTAAAGGGTTGAGCCGATTCATCAGCTATGCCGACTTTCCACCCATCCTGGAAGCCGAACCCCCTACCCCTCAAGACATGGTGCGTTGGCGCAAGCGATGGAAGTCTGTAATTGCCCCAGAGTTTTGGACAATATTCTATAGATATCAGTTCAACCGAGCCAAGAGTGAGTCGCAATTGCTAGCGTGGGGAGAATTTGTTGCTCTGGTGAAAGGATTGCTCTCAACAGTCGCCTTAGAACACCTGCGCCAAGCCTACCAGCTAGAACAATACTGGTGGCGTCACTTTTGATGGCTGAATCTGGCTCAACTCAGGAGAACAAGACGATGACAGATCAACGTGCGATCGCAAGATATGATTATGATAAGGATAGTTGCCCATCTTGAGCTAAAACTCCTATGACCCTCAAACAGCTTGAAGCTGAAGTCCTCGCTCTGCCTAAAGACTCTCTAGTTGCATTGCTGGCGCGACTTCTGGAACATTTGAGTCAACTCAGTGAAATTGACAAAGATGTTGAACGTGTTTGGACTCAAGAAGCTGAAGCACGCGATCGCGAAATAGACGATGGTCAAGTCACTGGTATTCCGGCTGAGGACGTGTTTCAACAGATTCGTGCGTCCTGGCAATGAAAACGGTTATATTTCATCCACTGGCAAGTCGGGAGTTAACCGAAGCCATAGCCTATTACGAAGCGCAACAACCGGGACTTGGCTTGGAGTATTTAGAAGACGTCGAAAATACAGTTAATCTCCTCAGAATTTATCCAGAAGCGGGTTCAAGAGTTCGAGGTTCTATTCGTCGTCTCATCCTGCCCAAATTTCCTTACTTTCTACTCTATCGCCTCCTTGAAAACAACCAAATTCGGATTTTGGCATTAGCACATCACAAGCGCAGACCCCAGTATTGGAGAAATCGTAAGTAGTTAATAACGTGTGTTTTAATTACATGGTTAGCTTGGCAAGAAACGTCAGGAATGCCAATGGGACAAGCCTACCAGCTAGAACAATAGACGATGACCGATCAAGGTGCGATCGCTCGTCATCACCCAGCTATGACCACAGTGACGATTAGCCTCTAAGATAAGAAATAATCACTGCTCCTTTAGCTAAAAGTTTATGTTACGAGATCTCACTATACAAAACTATCGCTGCTTCAAGAACTTTCATATCGATGGGTTAGCACAGGTTAATTTACTCGTGGGTATGAATAATATTGGCAAAACCACTTTCTTGGAAGCTATATATTTAATAACTAATCATGGCAATCCAATTTATCTATTTGGCGTTATGGTCAACCGTGGAGAAGTAAACCGTGGAGACTTAAATACTTCGCCAAATAGCGGTTTATTGAAAAAAAATTATAAATACCCAATATATCGTTTATTTCATGACAACCAGACTACTGAAGAAAAAAAGATTATTATTCAATCTAGTTCAACTAAAAAAATAATTATTCAAGTTACTGAGGTAGATAATGCACAATATTCACTTAATCTGAATATTGACAATCTGAATATTGACGAAAGTGAATTAGATTTAGAGACAGAATTAAGTCGTAAATACCTTGAAATTTTATACGGCAGTAAAACATCTAATAGTTTTCCTATTTCAAATGATGGTTTTTTGAGTAAAAACTTTTACAAAAAATCTCTGCTGCATTTACCAAATTCAAGTTCTGAAAGTATATGGGTTACAAATGAATTAACAGAAGTTAGAGATTTAGCTCGTCTTTGGGATAAAATTATTCTTACTCCTAAAGAAGATAAAGTAATAGAAGCTCTGAGAACATTAGAGCCAAACATACAACGTCTTAGTTTTACTAGCAACCCAAATTATTACAGTGATATTTTGCTTAAAGTTGAAGGTAAAACAGAGCCGCTTCCTTTAAGTAGCATGGGCGAAGGAATGGGACGAATACTCAACCTAGCGATGGCAGCCGTGACAGTTGAAAATGGTTTTTTACTCGTCGATGAGATCGAGACAGGTCTATATTATGAGTCTCAAACAGATATGTGGCGCTTGATGTTAGACATAGCACAGCAGTTAAACATACAAATTTTTGCGACAACTCATAGTTGGGACTGTATCTGTGCGTTTCAAGAAGCTTTGGATGAATTAGATGATCCATCAGTAGGCAAATTATTTCGATTGAGTCGTAAGGGTGAAGAGATACGTCCGGTTGAATACGATTCTGAAAAATTGGGTGTTGCTGTGCGTCAAAGTATTGAGGTTCGCTGATGCCAAAAAAACCAAAACCTCATCAGCTATTGGTTGAAGGAAAAAATGATCGCCATGTGATTTGGGCTTTGTGTAATCAATATCAGTTGCCAGAAACATTTTCTGTAGAAGTAGCGGAAGAAAAAGGAACAGAGGGAATAGAAGCACTTTTAGCTGGATTACCAGCTAGAATTGATGAACCCAAATTACAAACATTAGGAATTGTCGTTGATGCGGATCAAGACTTACTGGCACGATGGCAAGCTGTACGAAATCGACTTATGGAGAGTGGATATCAGACGATTCCGACAGTACCTCCCCCAGATGGCGGGGTGTATACACAACCAGACAAACCCAAAATAGGTGTTTGGTTAATGCCTGATAATCAACTTCCTGGAATGTTGGAAGATTTTGTTGCCCATTTAATTCCCTCTGATGATAGTTTGCGTCCAAAAGCCGAGGCGATTGTGCAAGAGATTGAACAGTTTAACTTGAATCGTTACACGCCAATCCATCATCCCAAAGCCTTAATTCATACGTGGTTAGCTTGGCAAGAAACACCAGGAATGCCAATGGGACAAGCCATTACCGCACAGGTACTGAATTATAATGCTGAAATCGCAAACAAGTTTGTTGAATGGTTAAAACGTCTATTTGAGTTAGCGGATACTTCAAAATAAATGTGGCAAATAAAGCGTTAATGAGGAATGAAAAATATCACGCATTTTTGACATTTTATTCTGTCTCTTCTTCGGATTCATCTCTGACTTGGAAATACCAGTAGAGGTTGGCAACGGCTAAGTTTGAGGCTTTTTCCAGGTTTGCCGGAACTAAGGTTTTGTAACCCGCGATCGCAGCTTGTTGAGTGATGTATGTTTCCCACTCTTGACGTAACTTAGGTTTGATCATAAATTGCAGTTGGTCAAGCAAGGATTTGGGATGAGATTTTTGCTTGAAGTTCTCATAGAGTATTTGTTCGGGGGGTTCTGCTAAGACGTTTGGATCTGCACTGGCGTCTGGGGTAGCTGTGGCGTCTGAGTTGCTGAAGTCGGCACTTTGAAGCAGTTTGACTTCCGATGCAGGAAGCGAGCGCATCCAATCGACCTGATTTTGCCAAGACTCTAGTACGAGTAAATCATGGTGATGAATTCGGGTGAGTTCAGGGAAGAGAAAATCTAACTCGTCTTCGGTTTCACAGCGTTCAATGACAGTGAGGGCATCTTGACGGATTTTATCCTGGAGATGAGAGAGGCGATCGCTCACGGCTGCTAACTCATTTTGCTGTTGATAGGAGAGTGCGATCGTCTGATCAATTGCCCAAGCACATTCGTGTCTTCGCAGTTGTCCGGCGGCACAGGTTTCTGATAATAGGCGAGGATTGTTATAATCACCTAATGCTTCTGATAATGTCTGCCGTGCATTGGCTAAGTCAGCGTTTCTGATACTTGTATCTTGGCAGGACATAGCAGTTTTCATCAGCCTGGTTGCTTCTAGAAACCGTCCATAAGCCTGAATTAAGACTAAACGATGCTGTTCAAATTTAATATCCTGGGCAACTTCGTCAATGTGTTGGATTATTTCTGTCCCTTGGTCTTTTAGAGCTTTTTTGAGGTCAATAAAGCCGTCTCTAACATCAAGCTTTAGTTGTTTTACGTCTTGCCTCAGCTTCAAAGTCTGCCACAGGTTCACGGCTGACAGTGCCACCGTCGCTACAGTTCCCACACCAATCACGGCTGTCGTGGCTTGCAGAACTCCTAAACTAGCTTGGACAGCTTGAAATCCTCGGTGCATTTGATACATCTGTCCTGCACTCATTGCCATCTGGGGAACAGCAACTAGCGGATTCAGTACAGCACCACTATTATTGAGGAGACCGACTGCATGACCAACAAAATGACCTGTTGCTGCATCTCTAGCTAAACCTATGGGTACTCCTGCGGATGTAAAGACTTGGGCGTACTTGCCAGCAGCAAGACCAGCCTGAATTGCGGAAGGGAATTGAAACAGCATCGTTCTGCCTGAGTGGAAGTTCTTTTCTTAGAGCTTAACCTGTCGTATTAAGAAAAATCACTATGTTTATCGAAACTTTAAACACTTGGAGAGAAAACTAGGCAATACTAGAGTTAAACCGATTCGCTCACAAAGATTATGGATACAGCGCTAGTTAGTCCGGAGGCTGTTGCTCTATTGTCGCGGATTACTGGGCAAAAGCTCAGTCAACGGCAACTCACTCCTCCCGTAATCTTCTTGGCAGCTTTGGTAACGGTTCTGCTGGGAGTGATGTTTGCCGATGGTACAGTTACTGATGAAGAGAAGCAACAGCTACAGGCGATCCTTGACAATTTAACTCCTTCAGGAAGCAAACTGCGTAAATTGGCACAACTCCTACTCAAGGGAGTTAAACAGCATCAGGTTTATACAAAATTAGATCAGTTGACGACACTGACAATCCCGCTTTCAGAAGCAGAAAAGCTATTAGTCATTAGCTTTGGCTATAAAATGTTAGCCAATACTAGAGGTATAAACTCTCGTGAAACAAGCTACTTGGAATCTCTCACCAACCAGCTAGGGGTTAATTCTAAATATTTAGCCGTTCTTGAAGCTGGATTCAATTGCGAAGCTAGCTAAACAGGAAATTTTGGAAAAACTAGGTGAGTGCAGTGGGCTTTATGTCAAAATATGCAATCTAGATGATAAACTCAAAAATCAGACGATCGAGCAGGCAAAAACATCTTGGCAAGAATGGTTAGATAAGCTGAAAGAGGATTTAAAAGAGGAGTGGTTTTCTGATGTTAGTCTTGAGGAGCAAAAGGTTGAAGATAAAAATAAGCTAGCTCGAGACTATGCTAAGGAGTTTAGTCAAGACCTGATGGCTGAGGTGGATAACTGGTTTAATGACTTGATCAAGCTAAACATCCAATGTATTGATCAAGATTTAGAAATAATTTTAGAAAATCTAATTTCATTTAATCAGGAGATAACGCCTGACTTTGGTACTCATGTCATAAATGAGATTGAAGAAGTTAAGAAAAACTTATATAGCACTACCGAAGATTTTCACGATTACTTTGGAGGGGATGAATCAGAATCTGATTTATTAGGGTGGATAGTTGATGGAACTGGCTTTATTGTAGGAGCGGTGACCAGTGGAATTGCAGGAGTATTTAAATTTGGTGGTCGAGGAAATGATGCGCCCCAGCCTTCAATCAAACAAAAAATTTTTGAGAAAGGTTGGGAAAAATTTGTTCAATCCCAAGATGAAATTTTAAATAAAATCCAAGAGATTATTGTTTTAGTTATCGATAAAAAAATCCAATCAGCCACTGATATTGCTGAACAAGCCGTATCATACTATGAAGAATTTCTAGAGCGGCAAGGCAGATACCAGGAAGAAACAGAACAACAGCGTAATGCAGAGAAAGCTTGGATATCCCAACAGCGTCAAGAATTGGAAAAAGTGCAGAAGAATATCGAGGTAGTTTTATCAATGCCGTCTTCTTGAAGAAAAAAGTGAGTCGCAATTGCTAGCGTGGGGACAATTTGTTGCTCTGGTAAAAGGACTGCTCTCAACAGCAGACTTACAACACCTGCGCCAAGCCTACCAGTTAGAACAATATTGGTGGCATCACTTTTGAGAAAACACTGAATCGGGCTTAACTAGAGTAGAATAAGACCATTGAATATGAACACTAAACTCGTTGATTCTCTAATCCAAGTCATCCTCTCTCTCTCGAAATAAGAGCGTCATTTACTTGAGGAAAAGCTGTTTTTTGAATCATCAAGTCCTTCAACGGGTGACTTAATGCCAATGGCTCAAAAGGGTGGCTCGTTCAACTTCCTGTACGATGAACCCGATCTGTATACTCAAGGGTGATGGGGAACCCATATAATGTCTGTCAAAAAAGGAGATGTTGTTTGAGGACTGCTATTATTGTTAACACCATTTATTGAGCGTTGGCGATCAGCCATCATTATGAGCAAAGCCAGGATTCTTGACCCATCCGAGAGCTATACCTTCAGTAAATATGCCCAATTAGCCTACGATACGGCTGATATCTTAGCTGAATTCGGTGTTACCCTCAAAAATAGCTCACTCCAACTTCCACAGCAGTTACCAATCGATCCAGAACCCCTGAGAATAGAACTACAAGAAAATCTCACTTTGGTAGATCCTGTTTCCGAGATGGCTAGACGTGAAGCACTGATCTTTCCGATTCTCAAGACAATTTGTAAGTTTATCCAAGTACCACTCAAAATTGAATATCCTGTGCAAGTAAGCAATTGGCTCAAAGGCAGTTTTAATTATTTCATTCCTACTCCACAAAAATTATTAGTGATTGAAGCGAAAAATGCTGATTTAGCCAGAGGTTTTACTCAGTTGGCGGTAGAATTAATCGCCCTCGATCAATGGACGGATTCAACTGTTCCGATTCTCTATGGCTCGGTGACAACAGGAGACACCTGGAAATTTGGTATTTTTCAGCGTCAAGAAAAAATAGTTCACAAAGATATCAACACATACGCCATTCCTAGCGATCTGGATTTGGTGCTTTCTACTCTGTTTGGTATAAGTTTAAGTTAGGTGCATATAATATAGGTTTTTGTGCCAACACCTAACAGCTAGGATAGACTCTCAACACAACCGGACATGTGGTAATGTGCCTTTGCTAGCTGGCTATTTGCCTGTCAGCGCCAAATCCTAAGTTGATCAGCCACCCTATCTTTTGGTTGGTGGCACGCCTGGAATTTTGAGGCGGATACGGTAAAGGCTATTACTGGTAGTAATGTAGAGAGATTTGTAATCGTCATCACCCCAGGCTAGATTGGTAGCAAGTTCAGGAACTTCAATCCTGCCTAATAGATTGCCTGAGGGTGAGAAAATCCATACGCCCCCTGGTCCGGTACTGTAAATATTCCCCTCTTGGTCTACCTTCATGCCATCGGGTACACCCTTTGTACTGGGGTCTTTTAATTCGGCAAATAGCTGCCCATTTTCCAAAGTACCATCGGTTTTCACATCGAAGACACGAATGTGACCTTTTTCCGAATCATTCACATATAGTTTCTCCTCATCTGGTGAAAGGGCAATGCCATTCGGACCCACAAAATCTTTCACTAACAACGTCAGTTCCCCATCCGGTGTCAACCGATAGACACCATAGAATCCCAGTTCCTCTTGCTCAGATTTAATGCCATAGGGGGGGTCAGTAAAGTAGATACTTCCATCCGATTTGACTACGAGATCATTGGGACTGTTGAGTCGCTTTCCCTGGAACTGATTTACCAGCGTAACAATTGTGCCGTCTTTTTCAGTACGAGATATACGATGATTACTATGTTCAGCACTGACTAAACGCCCTTCCCAGTCTAGAGTATTACCATTGGCATTGCCCGAAGGACGACGAAATATCTCTGGTTTTTGATTCGGTGTCCATTGATAGATAGTATTAGCCGGAATATCACTAAAGAGTAAGAAGCCGTTTGGATGCCAAATGGGTCCCTCTGTAAACCGAAAGTCTCCCGCTAGTTTTTCGACTTGGGTATTGTCATCTAGAATCGCTTCTAGACTATTTGGATTACCCTGATTACTCGATTGTGCTGTAGTTAGGCGGGAGTTTGTTCGAGACGTTGAACATCGAAACCCTAAATCGTTTCTGGCTTCAGTAACGCCGTTGCTGGGCGCAATGGTTAAAGCCGTAAAAACAAGACTGTATAGAGTAACTCGAACGGTTAGGTTTTTCATGTCAATGGCATTGATGAAGTCGGTAGACACAATTAAAGTTAACGGTTGAGATTAGGGAACACCTCGGCTTACCTGGACTTCGCTCGGTAACACGCTTGGTGTGTAACAAGATGATCACTAGACGAGTGATATCCTCCCACTCTATCGGGTAGAGGCGTGAGGCGTCTCGATAGATTAAGGGAATGAGCGCGATCGCTCTCCCTAAAATGATACAAAACTTAATTTTATCGTCACTTAATTGTCTCAAACTGCATTGTCGTAGACAATTAGGCGTGGTAAAGTTCAATGTGGTGTAAAAGTACAGTAAACCGACCAATTTACCGTAGATTAAATCGGTACAATATAAATCACGGAACTGGAAACAACCACAAGACTGGTAGGAAGACTGGGAGTTTAGGGAAATGGTAAGTGCGATCGCACAGAAAACTCAACTGGATCTAGAGGGGGTCAATCGACAACTCGTCGATGCCGATGCCACCTCAATGGTTAAATGGGCAGCCGAAACCTTTGGCGATGGTTTGGTGATGAGTACCAGCTTCGGCATCCAATCAGCGCTGATGCTGCACTTAGTCACTCGCATCGTGCCTGACATTTCCGTAATTTGGGTCGATACAGGGTATCTACCCCCAAAAACCTACAGATTTGCTGAACAGTTAACCGAACAATTAAATCTAAATCTACACGTCTATCAGTCGCCCATTAGTCCAGCCCGTATGGAAGCCCTCTATGGCAGACTCTGGACAAAAGATGATCCCGAAGCGCTAAATTTGTACGACTATATGCGTAAAGTCGAACCCATGCAACGGGCATTACGAGACTTAAAGGCAACAGCATGGCTAGCGGGATTGCGGGCGGAACAGACACATCACCGTCAGACGTTGCGTCCAATCGATATTCAGTCTGGGATTTACAAGGTATTACCTATTCTTAACTGGAGTAGCCAAGATGTCCATGAGTACATCACGGAACACAATCTGCCCTATCACCCCTTGCGTGAACTTGGCTATGCGACTGTAGGCGATTGGCACTCAAGCCGCCCAGTGACTACAGAAGATCAGCACGAACGCGATACCCGCTTCCGGGGAATTAAGCAAGAATGTGGCTTACATCTGCCAAAGACTCAAGGTGAAGCCCAGAGTCTCGATTCCAGTTCGCTGTAAGATAGCCGCTAGTACAAAAATTACGCAACACCTCTATCTGTAGGGTGCGTTAGCGTAGCGTAACGCACCATTGCCACAATATATGATGTACATGCGTAAGTCCTGCTGGATGCAACCGAAAAGTGAAACCCGCCCCTACACACTCTCCCACTCTCCCACTCAAAACTTACCTTCGTTACGCCACATACCGTGAAAAGAAAGATGGTAATTCCTTCCCAGAACAGTTTTCTGGGCGCAAGCCTTGCGCCCCTACAAAATTTATCCAATTAGGATTGCTATATAATGGCACAAGCTCAATTATTCTAAAAAGCCTTCTTGGATCAGAAACTCTCTAGCCACCTCAGCCGGTTCGCGCTTTTTGCCACTCACTTCATAATTCAGTCGTCGCATCGTTTCATTCGTTAACTTGGGTGCTAGCTGATTCAGCGCGTCTCGAATTCCGGGATGCTTGTCCAGTGTTTCTTGGCGCACCACTGGTGCAACTTGATAGGGCGGAAAAAAGTTTTGATTATCCTCTAATACAACCAAATTAAACGCACTGACTTCACCATCAGTACCAAATGCCACAGCGACATCGGCTTGACCTTCGCTTAAGGCTTGATATCTTAATCCTGGATCAGCCGGAATAAATTTTTCAAGCTGAAAATCCCCATAAACTTGTTTTAACCCCGGTAATCCATCCTCACGCACCTCAAATTCTGGTGGACCAATCAGAGTTAATTGACTTGCCTGATCAACCATATCGGAAATTGTTTTAATATTATAGTCTTTCGCCCCTTCTGGCGTCATTACCAAAGCTTGCGTGTTATTCATCGGTGCAGGTTCTAACCAAACCAGATTATATTTCTCCTGATAACTATCCGCCACGGTTTGATAAACCTGCTGCGAATCACTACTGACAGGACGATTTAACACAGTTAACAAAGCCGTCCCCGTATACTCTGGATATAAATCAATTTGACCACTTTCCAAACCCGCTTGCGCCACGGGTGTTCCGCCTAAATTTAGCTTCCGTTCGACATCAAAACCTTGATTTTCCAGTACCAAAGCATACATTTCCCCTAAAATAAATTGCTCAGTAAAATCTTTCGATCCGACCTTAATTGCACTCCCACCCCCCTGACACGCGATCGCGAACAGCATCGTCAACACAGCCAGTCCAATCAGCGTAACAGTTCGACGCATTCGGGGCATAAATCTACCAAGTCTCAACATTCTTGTATAGTACCAAGAAACAGATCAGTTTCCTACTAAGTGGCTGCTGATCCAAAACTGAGAGTGACACACCTCATCACTACTTTATAAAGTAAATATTACGAAAATACCCATATTTTTTTTTGTGGATTATGGCGGATATCTCATGGAAGGGTTCTTTCGGCTCAATGAGCGATTATCTAACCCACTCGGCAATATCTCAATGTTTTATGCTTAAATAGTCTTTTTCATCAATCAATCCTTCGTCAGGAATAAGTAGGTTAGTGGAAATAAACTTAACTAGATTAAGTTATGTAAATAAGCCTAAAACCCTTCCTGTTCCCTGTTCCCTGTGACACACCGAGCGAAGCCGAGGTGTTCCCTAATCTCCACCGCTAACTTTAATTGTGTCCACCTACTTAACAAATCAAGTCCATTCTTTTTAATTCCTCCTGTGGACATCTGGATCACGTCTAGTCCTAATGACCAATGACCGAGAAAGCTATACTGAATTTATAGTCATGCAGAACGCGATCGCGAATACTATGATTTGTCATAAAAATTGGATGCTAGCTTGTTTAAGCTCATGGATAACTCTAATTGGATTAGCAATTTCACAGCCAGCCCAAGCCGAGTCTTGGCTTGTCACAAATTTTAATAATGAAACTCAAGTTAAAGATTTGATAAAGTGTGGCTATGCCAAGGAACAAATTACGCTGAATGCTCCTGACAAAGAAGTCTTGAATCAATTAGACATTACACCAGGAAATAGGATTGAAGACTATGCCGCAACTCGTTGCCAAGGATACCGCCCGCCGATTCCGTTAATGGCGTTAATCCCTCAATCTACATTTGGCAAAACTCTCGATGAATATCCAACATTATATTTTTATATTCCGGACGTAAGTTTAAAAAATGTTAAAGCTGAGTTTAGTTTCTACGATCAAAACTTAAAAACTATCATTTATGAAAAAGAAATACCACTACAAGCGAGTGATAGCATTGTTGCCGTTGATCTAGCCAATGCTCCAAATTTACCCCCCTTAGAGGTGGGCAGACCCTATTTCTGGTATTTCAGTATCATTTTTGATCAGTATGACCGCAGTGACAGCACTTATGTCGCGGGGTGGATACAACGAGTTACGCCAACGTCCCGGATTAATCAGGAATTAGACAGAGCTACACCTGAGGCGAAGCCTGCTATCTATGCCAATCATGGGATTTGGTATGAAACTCTTGAAAGTCTAGCCCAGTTGCGTTGTTCCGATCAGGAGAATTCTACTTTAGCATCAAATTGGCAATCTGTATTGCAGCAAGTTGGATTATCCGACATTGCTAGAAAACCGTTGGCGCAATGTCAGTCAGACTTAATAGCCGAGCAGTTCTCAGAATCGACAGAATAACCTGAGTATAGGGGATCACAGGGAAATCATCGACTTTAGCGTTAAGCTAGGCTGGGATCAGTCGTGCCAGATTTATTACAACCAAGACTATGGCGTGGGTATTTTCAGGACAATTAAGGGTTGAGCGGATAACGGTTGCGATCGCGAATTTGCCACCGTCGTTGCAAGGAACCAAATTGGTACAGCTTAGCGATTTACATTATGATGGTTTTCGCCTGTCGGAAGCAATGCTGGCTGAGGCAATTCAAGTCAGTAATCAGGCTGAACCGGATTTAGTGCTGTTAACCGGGGACTACATCACCTATCAGCCAGAACCGATTCATCAACTGGTACGGCGATTAAAATACCTGGAAAGTCGTGCTGGAGTCTATGCGGTACTGGGAAACCACGACATTTATCACCACCAAGCTAAAACCACAGTCACGGAGGCGCTAACCCAGATTGGCGTGCGTGTTTTATGGAATGAAATTGTTTATCCTTTGGGGAAAGAATTAGCCTTAGTGGGATTGGCTGATTTTTGGTCGCGTGAGTTCAATCCCGCCCCGGTGATGAACCAAATCGATCCTCAAATACCCCGTATCGTCTTATCTCATAACCCAGACACGGCTGAACCCTTGCAGGAATGGCGCATTGATTTACAGCTATCGGGTCATACCCATGGGGGTCAAGTAGTAATTCCCGGATTTGGACCCATTGCGTTATTGCTACCGATTCTGCGGCGATATGTCCCTCGACCCCTGCACAAATGGATTCCCTTCCTGAGAGAATGTTATCGAGTGGTCGATCATTGGGAATGGGGTCAAGGAATGCATCAGATTGGTGCAAATCGTATGTATGTGAATCGGGGTTTAGGAACTTACGCACCTGGACGCCTATTTTGTCCGCCAGAAGTTACCATTATTACGTTGGCAAGGGCAAAGGGCACAGGAAACAGGGAACAGGGAATGGGCAAACCAGTATCACTAGAAACAGGTAACTAATATGTTGGGGTTCATCCGCTCAGATTTGGCTCAATTTACGGCGTACACTCCTCATCCAGGGGGAGATTCGGGTAAACCAATCACATCCGTCGATCGCGTGGATGCAAATGAAAGTCCTGATGATTTGCCTATTGAGTTAAAAGAAAAGCTGACATGGACATATCAACAGGAGATTGAGGCGAACCGCTATCCCGATGGTTCTCATCAAGCCCTAAAAGATGCGATCGCGAATTATGTGACGGAATCAGCTGATCTAGAAACAGCCGTAACCTCTAGCCAAATCTCAGTGGGTAATGGTTCGGATGAACTGATTCGTTCTCTATTAATTGCCACCTGTTTACGGGGAGAAGGGTCAATTCTCATCGCCAATCCCACGTTTTCCATGTACGGGATTCTGGCGCAAACCCTGGGTATTCCTGTGGTAACAGTTGAGCGGTGTCCGGATAACTTTGAGATTAACCTAGATGAAGCCCAACGAGCGATCGCCCAATCTGAACATCCCCCTATCCGTGTCGTTTTCGTGGTTCACCCCAACTCTCCGACGGGAAATGCACTCACACCGGCTGAACTCAAATGGTTGCGAAGTTTACCCGATAATATATTGGTGGTGATTGATGAGGCATACTTTGAATTTAGCCAAACCTCTGTCGTTAAAGAATTATCCCAACATCCCAACTGGACAATTCTGCGAACCTTTTCCAAAGCCTTTCGCTTAGCCGCCCATCGGGTAGGGTACTGTATCGCCCACCCAGAATTAATTGCCGCATTAGAAAAAATGCGCTTACCTTATAATTTACCCAGCTTTTCCCAAGCCGCCGCCCTTGTCGCCCTGATTCACCGCGATCAACTCTTAGCCGCGATTCCCCAAATTATTGCCGAACGCGATAAATTATTAGCTACATTATCAGAGCATCCCGGCTTACAGGTTTGGTCAAGTGCTGCCAATTTCATTTATATTCGCCCTCGCCAACTGGAACAAAATACCCTAAGCCAGATTGTTCAACAAATGAAAGCCCAAGGTACTGTAATCCGAAATACAGGTGGCGGATTACGCATTACTGTGGGTTCTCAACAAGAGAATCAGCGCACCTTACAGCGATTGCAAACAGTTCTGCTCCATTGACTTAGTTTTTTATTCTTTAGGCGATTGGATAAGTATTAATACTGCTCGAAAAGATCTGGGTATTAATACTTGATTGACATTCCTTTGAATAATAAACTATACTGACTCCATCAAGACAAAGGGAATACAGCTCAGCTAAATCATCTTACAAAATTTATATTCTGCACAATGATCAGCCAAGCTTTTTAATAATCTAAAAGTCTTGGGTTGACTCAAGATTATTAACTAACTTGCTTTAAATCAGCCATATATGCCTGTGCAAAGTATCACTTGATGCAAATGATCGATGCAGCTAAGGCTATTCTCACCCATCCTATCCTGAGGTTGAAAAGCTTTGGGAGCTTGACTGCAAGTGTGATTTTTTCAGACTAACAGCAGAGTGAGAGTGAGGATACACAAATGATTGACAAAGTAGCCAACAGTTTTGGGGCTAAGATTAACCTACAGATTCCCCAGTCGAATCAAAACCAAACATTTTTGGTCAAATCGGCTTATTCCAAAGTCAATCTTCCCGCTCTCATCTCCTCCCAGGGAGGGCAAATTTTAATTGATGGCAGAGTATGGGTAATTGCCCAACTTATGTTCCATCAGGCTATGGAATTACGCAAGCTTCGTGAAATTGCTTTCGTTGGAGGTATCACCTTAGATCCTCAGCGTTTTACCGCCTTTTCACAGCCTTTAGAAAACTCGCAGGGTTCATCTTATAACTAAGGTCAAACTAACATTCTAGTTTTAGAAGAGGAATAAATCATGCCCAGCGTTGGACAAGAACTTCTCGATGTGCCACTTCCCGAAATGGTAGCCAAGCTAGCAATGGGTATTGCCACCGCCCAAGCTGCCTTAGACGAGAATTCGGTTAACACGGCACAGTTACTGGCAGAAACAGAAGTTCCGGTTGTGTTCGGTGTTAGTCAGATTATTGCTGAGGATGGCACAGTCAGCTTTACCCAATCACCTCCTATCGATGTCTCACTTTTACAAATTGGTCTATTGCCGACATTTTACCAGTTTTCTGAAGCCACTATTGAGGTTTCAATGGACATTAAAACGACAACCAGTCGGCAGACTAATGTTAACGTATCCGCCAAGGCAAAAGTTGGCTTTGCCTTATGGAGTTCATCGGTAAGAGTTGATGTCTCTCATAACCGCAAATTTGGCAAGGAAGTGCAGGGGACAAGTCGCTTGTTTACTCGCCTCGCTCCCGTCCCCCCACCTGAAAGGATTGCACCTATATTGACAGTGGTAGATAATCGTCCTGATGGAGGTGCATAATGGCATTCGATCTCACACCCAAAGATCCAAATGAGCCAATTCAAGAACTGGCGGGTGCGTCATTAGCGGAAGTCCTTACTCAACTTGCAGAAGCAATTGCCGAAGGACAGGCGAGGCTTGATCTATCATCCGCCCAAGTTGTTCAGGAGTTAGCACAAACTCAAGTTGATATTGTCCCCAGTATTCGGCAGATTATCCGAGAAGATGGGACGGTAGAATTTCAACAAGCTGAACCTGTCAGGGTGAGCTTACTCGATTTGGGCATATTGCCGACGTTCCTTGCCTTTTCTGAAGCAACAGCAGAGGTAGCCATGGATCTGAAAGTGGTGGAGAATGTCACTCAATCTGGCAATACCAACAAACGCAAGTCTCTGTTTGCGGCGACTCAATCCCTAAGAACAGAACGACGTTTGAATCGGGACGTTAGCGTACACACAAAATTGACGGCTAAATTAGTGCCAGTACCCGTACCCGCTCGTTTACAACCGATAATCACCGTGGAAGATCAACGCGAGGGAGGGGGTGTCTGATGGCGAACGATAAGATGCGTATTGATGCCTTTCTTAGTGAGTTTGGCAAGTCGATGATCCAAGCTCAAGCTCAGATCAATGCTGAGGTACTGGAGCATCCTGTTGGTTTTGAAGGGTTACAAACAGGTATCGCCATCAGCGAGACGGAGATTGACTTAAAAATGGTCTTCGATGAAGACAGTTCTGGAGTTAATATTCGACCTGTGAGTGCGGGAGAGGCAAGACTAGCGGATCTTAATCCTGGTGTTCTATCTGGGTTACGCGCTCGCTTGGTGGCAGTCCCTAATGAGGAAATCCGTCCACCCGTGCGGAAACCGTCAGACATTCGCGAGCAGGTTCTTTCTCGTCCCGATATAACTCGCTTGCAGGACGTCTTTGGCGAACTGGAAGTCGAACCCACCTACGTCGGTGCGGCACGACGGTGGATTGTAGATGTGAAGGAACCCAGAGGTCAAACCCTTCGCAGTATCCAGATTTCCGATAGTGAATAGTCATTAGCTCAGTTGAGCAATGTACAAATCCCCAGAATGGGGGTACAATTATAAGCTTTGGTGTTTTGTTCCTACTTAGAGTTTGTACCCCCATTCTTCCATTGAACAGTATATTAACATAAATTGAGAGTAGTACAAAAGTATGGTTGAAGCACTAACGATCAAGGAGGCTCAACAGCAAATCGAAGGGTTAATCAAAGAGAATCGGCTATCCAGTGAAACCATCGAAGCTCTTGAGAAAGAGATTAATCTACTCAAACAGAAAACCCAAGAGGCGGTTCAAGCTCAGCAAAAAGCCGAGACAGAAATAAAGGTAGCTCAGGAACAAATACAGGAGCTACAGCCTCAAGTTGCTCAGTTAAAAGAACTTAATACTCAGCTTCAATCTCAAGTTCAACGTTTGTCTGCACAGGTAAAAGAAACTCCACTACAACCCCTGACTCCAGAGGAAGGTTCCGCTCTGCTTGACCGAACGTTCCAAGCCTTCCGTGGCATAAAAAATTTGAGAGTGGTAGACGCTGACATCACCCTCAAGCTAGCGACTGGCAAACTCGGAGATCAGTCTGTTTTAATGTTTCCACAACCGGGTTCTGTTGATTCTTCAACTCTCCATGAAATAAAATTTAAGCTCCGTAGTGACGATTCACTAAGTCAACCCTGAGCTTGATATATAGCAAAAGGCTCCAGGGCATAAGATTTATTACTGGTAGGTTGTTGTTTGGGTCATTAAACCTGTCCTAACCTTATATGCCGACAGCTATAGCAGTAAACACATAGCTGAGGACAAACCAACTGTGATAGAGACGTTCCGGCGGAACGTCTCTACGAAATTCTTATCTCAAAGGACAGGTCATTTGCTCGGATTCTTTCTCAAGCTGACGCACTAAGTCTTGATCTCCTTTTGCCCTCGCAACGTCTAAGCGACGTTCCAAAGACTGACAGATATTTTCCAGATGAGTAATGCTGGTTTGTTGGAAGGCTTTTTGGCGCGAATTCTTCAGAAACCAAGAACGAGTTCCAACCATCGTCATCGGTGTCTCGACCGGGGTAGACTTAACAACACGGGGTTCACCTGGGTGATATCCAGCACCCCGCCACTTCAAATCATGGGTAGGTGGGGGTTCAGGAATATGTCTGAGATAATGAAATCGCCAATTTTGACCCCGATAGGTGCCGCCAATCTCACCTTCGCTTATGTCTAATGTGGATGGTGTTTCATCGTAATGAACACCCCGATAACAACGTTTCATCTGCCTTGTCTCCCTTAAGTCTTTAAAAAAAATGATTTGAATTGAGTGATGTCTAGACTCTAAGCGTCTTAGCTGCGCCGATAAGTGACACCCCGATAGGTTAGTTCCGTTGACCCTTGGCGTCCAACTGACCCTGGGCGTCTCCGGTGCAGCTTCGGCTTGTGAATTTTCCAAGTGTGACCCCGGTATGTGCCACCAGTCTCACCTTCGGTTACGTCTGCCATTAATGGCTCTGAATTGTAGTTGACTCCTCGATAATGAAGTTTCATGGTTCATGCCTCCGATTGATTTCCACCACCAGCGAATCTTGGCTTGGGGGAAATGGGCTTCTTGCTCTAATTGGACTGAAAATGCATCTGACTTGGGATAGATCCCTGAATTCAGATAGCTTTATCAAAATATTTCTGTATATATTTTTACATTTTTAAGCCAAAACTGTCAATTATCCAGAAATGATCACATAAAAGTGGTGATTTCCCACCAATTTCAGTACCGAGGCGATGAGGGAGTAGGGGGAGCGGGGGGAACAGGGGAAGCAGGGGGAGCTGGGGGAGCTGGGGGAGCAGGGGGAGCTTGCTTAAGGCTGTACCTCATCAACCTGAAATCTGCTGTATGACAAATGACGAATGACAAATGACAAATGACAAATCACCATAAAATACCGCCAGTCTCCACAAAACTGGCGGTGTCAATTCTCAGATATTCAGTTCAACTGAGGACAGCAATCTATCCTACATCGCAGAACCAACGCCTGCGTAGGCACCATAGAAGAAAAGACCAACAACGACTAGAACACCTGTTCCAGCAATTGTGGCGACAACCCACAACGGAATTTTTCCACTTCCAGACACGGCTAATACCTCCTAGTTCAAGCTAACGAATGATTGAGTTGAGTTAATTAAAGAAATAACTGGAAAAGAGAATGCCCAAAACAAAAACCAACAATAGACCGAGAAACAGAGAGGTCCGGTTCAGTTCAACTGGCTGGTTATTCGGATTGGGAGAACGTTCTGGCATGGATTTTATCTCCTATCGTTGAACAAATTGCATGGCGGCGATCGCGCCGAGGAAAAAGACGGTGGGAACCGCCAGCGTATGAACCGCTAGCCATCTAACGGTAAAAATTGGATAGGAAACGGGTTGATTGGGAGTATTAGTCATGATCTTTTACAGAAATCTCCAAACTTTACTTTACTTTTTGGTAAATTGATCGATTTGCTTTTTCGCCTCGTAGCGATCGCTCACAATCGGAACTTCCTGCTGCGGTTGCGTGAAATACTCGTTTGGACGGGGTGTGCCAAACACATCATACGCTAGACTTGTGCTGACAAATAGCCAACCCGCAATAAACAGAGCCGGAATTGTGATGCTGTGAATGACCCAATAACGAATGCTGGTAACAATATCGCCGAATGGACGCTCACCAGTAGTTCCTGACATAAATGCTTCCTCCTTCTCAGTAACAGTTATAATTCACTCGACCTTACTATTTTAAAACATCGAGCTGGCTTTATAGCCATGATCAAGCCGAGATAACAGTCAACTAATTTATCAGCGATCAAGCCGTTGTTTTTGCTGGGGGTTCATACTTGAGCAAAACACCTGCTTGACCAATAACAAATCCCTGTTGTGGCGTGATAAAGACAACTTTGTAAAAGTTGGATGGCACATCTTCTACTTCACGATCTTTGAGCCAAGTTTTGCCACCGTCAAAACTACAAAGCAAATTCCCACTACCCCCGGCGAGCCACACTTCATCGGGAGTTCGGTAGGCTAAATCCAGTAATCCCCAACTGGTGGAAAATTCGGGATAGATTGGCTCTTCCCAAGCTTCTAAATCTTCGCTACCACTAAATTGCAGCATTCCGCCTCGTGCTAATCCCCAGAGACGCCCGTCTTCGGTGAATCCCATATTTTGCAGACGCTTAGAACTACTACGTTCATGCTGTTCCCAGGCACTTTGACCCGGTTCCCAGGTTGAGTAAAAGTTCCCCCTAGCTGAAACCGCGACATATTTGCCATCGTTGGAACGGGAAATATTGCGAAGTACACCCACCGCTTCTTCGACTTGGGCTTTCCAGGTTTTACCTCCATCTTGGGTTTGGTAAATTGCACCAATTGTGGTCGTCATCTCCGCTGATTTGGGACCCAGTGCCAAAATCGTGTTGGGGTCTCCGGGTAACTTCTCACTTAAGGGGATGCGTACCCAAGAAACACCACCATCAGTGGTATGCAGCAGAATTGAGGGTTCGCCTACAATCCAGCCTTCGTCATCCGCAAAACTCACGGATGTGAAACGATATTTATTCTCATCCCCAACATCAAGGACTTTCTCCTGCCAGGTTTCGCCACCATCGGTGGTTTCCAGGAGTGTGGAATTGCTGCCAACAAGCCATCCATGACTTGGGTTATCAGTAAACCCAATATCCCGTAGCGTTTCTTGGGTGGGTAAGGAAACCAGCTCCCAAGGGTTATAGCTCAAGGGTTCGGCATACTTACAACTAACACACAAGCAGGCGATCGCGAAGACTATTAAGATTCGTTTCAAGGTTTTCATGAAATCGCTCATTGGCAACATGCTGTCGTTTGGCGTAACTGAGACATTGGTGTATAAGAAATTGCCTCCTCGGTTTAGCGCAGTCCGTATAAACTTATAAAGAAGATAACGCCTAGCAGTAAGGCTCCAAAAATCAAGACATTTTTTTGACCTGGGGTCAAACGGTTCACCCCAAAGCCATAGCTGAGGTTCTCCTGAAACCCAGAGGGGGCACCACTGGCACCAATATCCTGAAACTGGGGCTTTTTAGCACTGCATACTGGACAACGCCAGTCGCTGGGTAGCTCTTCAAACGGCGTCCCGGCGGCGATATTACGGTTACTATCTCCCTTGTTTGGCTCGTAAACGTAGCCGCAAGAGCGGCACTCGTAACGACTTGGCGCTTGTTCTGCCAAGGTTTGCTCATTGGCTGGTTCGATCATCGCTGGCAAAATTAAGTTGATGCAGCAAATCTTAAAACGTATGTTAAAAAATTTATCATAATAACCGACATTACGCACCAGGGAAGATGGGGGAGATGGGGTGTGGGGTGTCGGGTGTCGGGAGATGGGGAAGCTGGGGTGTGGGGTGTGGGGTGTGGGGTGTGGGGTGTCGGGTGTGGGGTGTCGGGTGTGGGGTGTCGGGTGTGGGGTGTCGGGTGTCGGGTGTCGGGTGTCGGGTGTGGGGTGTCGGGTGTGGGGTGTGGGGTGTGGGGTGTCGGGTGTGGGGTGTCGGGAGATGGGGAAGATGAGGAAGATGGGGGAGCCATGTTCCAGACGAGCCATGGAGCGTCTGTGTGTAGGGGCGGGTTTAGGGACTAATATTGATTTTTATCCCTAGCTTGGCTGCAAAACCCGCCCCGCCCCGACCAAATGACAAATGACGAATGACGAATGACAAATGACGAATGACAAATGACAAATGACGAATCACCTTGATCGAGCAATTCGCCAACTTAATAAAATGACTGGAATTATCCCAACCACAACGATCGCTAATGCAGGTGCAGCCGCCTCCACTAACCGCTCATCCGATGCCAGATTGTAAACGCGCACGGCAAGGGTGTCAAAATTAAAGGGTCTAATAATTAAGGTGGCGGACAATTCCTTCATCACATCCACAAACAGCAACATCCCCGCCGTCAGTAATCCGCCCCACATCATCGGTGCATGGACTTTGACTAAGGTACTCGTGGGACTGTACCCCAAGGAACGGGCAGCATCATCTAAACTAGGCTTAATTTTACCTAAACTGGCTTCCACACTATTAAACGATACGGCAAGGAAGCGTACCAAATAGGCATAAACTAAGGCGGTAATCGTACCACTGAACAGTAACCCAGTGGATATGCCAAATATCGCCTGCATCCCCGCATCAATGGCATTATCCAGTCTGCCAATGGGAATCAGAATTCCGACAGCAATCACTGAACCCGGTACAGCATACCCCATCGCCGCAATCCGCGTGGCTAAATGCATCACCAGGGTTGATCGCAACCGTAATCCATACGCCATAATGACTGCGATCGCAACACCCAAAACCGCTGTAACCACTGCCAGAATAAAACTATGACGGGCATAGACCCAAAACTCGCCCTCTAGCGTCGTCGTGGTATTTTTTAGCGTCATCTCCAGCAGGAGTGCAGCCGGAAGTAAAAACCCCAGACTCAATGGCACAAAACACGCCAACGACGCACCGATTCCACGCATACCCTCTAACTGATAACTGGGCAGTTGGCGATAACTGTTGGTGTTTTGATAATATCGTGCCTGACGCCGTGACCATCGCTCTAACCAAATTAACGCCAAAATAAATAACAGTAGAAATGCTGCTAATTGGGCGGCGGCGACTCGTTCCCCTAAACCAAACCACGTCCGATAAATACCCGTGGTGAATGTCTGCACGCCAAAATACTTCACCGTGCCAAAATCATTTAGGGTTTCCATTAAGGCTAATGCTACACCGGCTGCGATCGCGGGACGGGCTAAGGGTAATGCTACCGTAAAAAAACTACGCCACGGACCACACCCTAAACTGCGGCTAGCTTCTAACGTACAAACCGATTGCTCTAAAAACGCCACCCGTGCCAATAAATAGACATAAGGATACAACACCAGCGTCAGCATGAGAATTGCCCCACCCAGGGAACGAATATTGGGAAACCAGTAATCGCCATAACTCCAGCCAAACCCATCCCGTAACGCGGTTTGAATCGGTCCTGAGAAGTCCAAAAAGTCGGTGTAGGTATAGGCTAAGACATAAGCAGGTGCGGCGAGGGGTAATAATAGCGCCCATTCAAACAGGCGAGATCCAGGAAAACGGCACATCGTCACTAACCAGGCGGTTCCCACACCGATTAAACCAACACCACAGCCGACGCCAATCATCAGCCAGAACGAATTTGCCATGTAGCGCCATAAAACCGTTTGCGCCAAATGCTGCCAAATCTCACCCGCATCGGTAAAAATATTGCTCAATACAAATAAGACAGGGGTAGCGACTAAAAGCGCGATCGCTAAAACCACCAGCGTCCAGAAATTGATCCGCCGACGTCGTTCTTTTCCGGGAACGAGATCCGGTTTGGGGAGAGTAGAGGTAGATTGAGTGGATTGATTCATCTTAAATACGGCACAAGCAAAAGAGCGATTTGCCAAAGCGTTACATTATACCGTCGCCCCCATTAAATGCGATAATTCTTTGACCAATGACCAATGACCAATGACCAATGACCAATGACCAATGACCAATGAGCCGAAAAATTATCCGCACAACCAACGCCCCTGCACCCGTCGGTCCTTACAATCAAGCGATCGCGGCGAGAGGGGAACTGATTTTTGTCGCGGGTCAAATTCCCCTTGACCCCAAAACCGGTGAAATTATTGGCGAAAACGATATTGCCAAGCAGACAGAACAGGCGATGGCAAATTTAGTCGCTATCCTAGAAGCAGCAGGGGTTCAGATGCAACATATCGTCAAGACTACAGTATTTCTGTCAGATATGAATAATTTTGCGGCAATGAATCAAGTTTATGCCCGCTATTTTGATGAAGCATCCGCCCCCGCCCGTGCTTGTGTCGAAGTTTCCCGACTTCCCAAAGACGTTTTAGTCGAGATTGAATGTATTGCAGTTGTGTCTTAGATATTGCACAAACGTGGCATTCCAAGACTTCCATAAAAACAATTGTAGGGGCGACCCGCCGCATTCAATTAACATCTCCCAACCCTTAATTTTATCGGGTCGCCCTCCACCGGGTATCAGGAATTATCCGACACCGCGTACCTTTAGAAAAGGGCGAGTCGATATAGGTTAATTCTCATACCACCTACGATATGCAGCGACTCGCCCCTACAACCGCGATAATCCCAATAATTCCAATAATCCCGATTGCGCCGTTTGCACGTTCAAAAGCGTGAATCAGGAATTATCTGACATCACGTCCATCAAAACAATTGTAGGGGCGACCCGCCGCATTCAATTAACATAACCCAACCCTTAATGTTATCGGGTCGCCCTCCGCCAGGTATCGGAAATTATCTAACATCGCATCCATCAAAACAATTGTAGGGGCGACCCGCCGCATTCAATTCACACCACCCAACCCTTAATGTTATCGGGTTGCCCTCCGCCGCGTACCTTTAGAAAAGGGCGAGTCGATATAGGTTAATTCTCACACCACCTACGATGTGCAGCGACTCGCCCCTACAACCGTGATCATTCCAATAATCCCGATCATCCCAATAATCCCGAAAATCTCGACAATCCCGATAGTTTCTGAAAAAAGCGACAGATGCAATATCTGAGTCTAAGCTAGATCTAAGGTGGATTCAATCCAACTCAGGTAATGATCAGTCTCTGATCATTCTGCCACGTCTAGATCCAGATAAACCAGACAACGCTCTCTCATCTATGAAATTCCCTTTTCATTTTATCAAAGGATTTTCCTCCCTGTTTAAGCGCGTTAATCTCTTACTCATCGCACTGATTGGAATTGGGTATTTAGGCAACTATTTCAGTCTATCCCTATTTTTTGGGGTGGACTTTTTATTTGGTAGTATCGCCGTCTTAATGGTGGTGTATTTTTATGGCATATTCTGGGGGACTTTAGTCGCCTTCATTGCCAGTAGTTATACCTACACCCTCTGGGGACATCCCTACGCCATTATTGTTTTTACCGGGGAAGCCCTGTTTATTAGCTTGCTGTTGCACCGTAAGACGGAAAACATGCTGCTTCTCGCTGGTATCTATTGGGTGCTGATTGGTATGCCTCTGGTTGGGTTATTTTATGGAGGCGTTTTAAATGTTGGCGCGACTCAAACCTGGTTGATTGTGTTTAAGCAGTCAGTCAATGGTATCTTTAATGCCTTAGTTGCCACACTGATTGTCACGAACTTACCCTTGCAAAAATGGCTAACGCTTCGACGCCAATCCAACCGACTTTCGCTACAGCAAACAATTTTTAATATCTTCGTAGCTTTTGTCTTATTCCCGGTATTAATCTTAACCGTTTTTAACGGGCGGCAAATTCTCAACAATATTGAATCAGACATTCGTACCGAACTCAACGCCACATCGACATCCCTCGTTGCTAACCTAAATTTTTGGTATCAGCAACATTTACATGCAGTTGAGGAACTAGCTGAGATTGCGGCTCAATCTCCAGAGCAGCCCTCGGAATTTTTACAGCAAAGTACTGAATTAATTAAACGCAGTTTTGCTGATTTTATTAAGGCTTATGTCACCGATGCGAATGGCACAATAATTGCCGCTCAACCCCGATTCAATCCAGACGGGGAATCAACCATTGGCTTAAATATTGCCAAACACTCCTTACTGGAGCAAACTGCCACCAGTTTAAAGCCAATTCTCTCCGATGTCCATATTGACGATGCGTATCCGTTACCTCATGTTGGCTTAAGTGTGCCAGTTAGCGTCAATAATCGTTTTCGTGGTATTGCGTATAGTTCCTTGGATTTAAGTCACATTCAGGAATTTCTAAAACTGAATATCAAAGAACGAGGATTACAAATAACATTGGTTGATCATCAAAAGAACTTGATTGCCAGTACCCAGTCGAATGTGAGTATAATGGAACCCTTTGATCCGCGTCAAGGCGGTGAAATTCGTGCCATTGATGCTGATATTTTTCAGTGGTTACCCCAAGATTCTGGCACACCAATTATGGTGCGTTGGCGAAATTCATTTCATGTCCAAGAAGTCGCACTCGATCCCTATCTTCCTTGGACGTTAATTCTGAAAATTCCGACTGCCCCTTATATTGATGATTTAGAAGTACTCTACCTGCAAAACCTGGCAACAACACTGCTGATTATGGTCTTAGCCTTGCTGGTTGCTGTTCTGTTAAGTCATCGATTAGTCACTCCCCTTTACAAGTTGGCAACGGTAACGACTAACTTACCACAAAAACTTATAGATAACAATGTATCTGTGGATTGGAGTCAAAGCCGAATCCGAGAAATTCATTCCTTGGTTAGCAATTTTAAGTTGATGGCATCTGTCCTGACTCAAAAATTCCAGGAAATTAAACAGGCAAAAGAAACATTAGAAGAACGGGTGCAAGAACGCACGCAAAAACTATCACTGATTAATGATGAACTTGCCATCGAAATTAAAGAACGTAAACGCATAGAATCCCTATTACGGGAACGAGAAGAACGCTATGAACTGGCTGTTTCGGGGACAAATGATGGAATTTGGGACTGGGATATCTTAACCAATGCGGTGTATTATTCTCCTGTCTGGATGCGGATTCTTGGCTATGAGGAGAATCCTTTGCCAAACCGTCTATCAAGCTGGTCTGATCATGTTTATCCGGATGATTTACATCAGGTAATAGAGGATATTAATCATCATTTAGCTGGGAAAACCCAAATTTATGAAAATATCCATCGCATCAAACATCGAGATGGGCATTATCTGTGGATTGCAGCAAAGGGGCGCTGTATTCGCGATCGCGACGGCAATCCCTACCGTATTGTCGGCACTATTACTGATATTACTGATAAAAAAATTGCCCAAGAACAACTCAAAGCGGCTAAAGAAGAAGCTGAAACAGCCAACCGCACTAAGAGTGATTTTCTGGCAATGATGAGTCATGAAATCCGCACGCCCATGAATGCGGTGATTGGCATGACTAGCCTGCTAATGGATACGAAATTAACAGCCCAGCAGGGAGAATTTGTCGATATTATCCGCAATAGTAGTGATGCGTTACTGACGATTATTAATGATATTCTGGACTTCTCTAAGATTGAATCCGGTAATATGAACTTAGAGAAACATCCGTTTAATTTACGTTCCTGTATTGAGGAATCTTTGGATCTGCTATCGTCTAAGGCAAGAGAAAAAGGAATAGAGTTAGCCTATTTAATGGACGATCAAACGCCTGAGATGATTAGAGGAGATGTGACGCGATTGCGCCAGATTTTAGTGAATTTGGTTAGTAATGCGGTGAAGTTTACTGAAACCGGAGAGGTGGTGATTTCGGTAACCCCGATTGCCGAAATGCAGGATGATAAAATATGTTTACAATTTGCGGTGCGTGACACAGGAATTGGGATTTCTAGAACCCGAATGGATCGGCTATTTAAACCCTTCAGCCAAGTCGATGCGTCAACCACTCGTCAATATGGCGGTACAGGATTAGGATTAGCGATTAGCCAGCGACTGAGTGAACTGATGGGAGGCAGAATGTGGGTCGAAAGTCAAGAAGGTGTGGGTTCGACGTTTTATTTTACCGCGATCGCGACTCCAGTTTCCTCAGATTCAGAACCCGATAATCGAGAGCAAGTATTGACGGATAAACGCCTGTTGATTGTAGAAGATAATCCGGCGACTCGGCAAATGTTGACCGAACAAGCCCAATCATTTGGGATACAAGTAGAAGCTACCGCCTCGACAACAGAAGCATTAGCCCAGTTAAAAACAGGAAAACGCTTTGATTTAGCGATTTTGGCATCCCAGATTCTCCAGATGGAGAATTGGAGTTTAATCACGCAAATCCGTCAGCATCCCCATTGCCAAAACTTACCTATAGTCATGTTAGGATTAATCGGGCAAGTCGATACACACTCAGACACAGGATTACCAAACCCCAGCCTTGCGATCGCGGGATATTTGCATAAACCGATTAAACAGTCTCAGTTGTACAATATCTTAGTCAATGTCCTGACTCAGGAGGTAAGTTTACCCAGGAAAAGTCGTTCCCATTCATCCAAATATGACCCCACCTTTGCCCACAGATTCCCATTAAAAATTCTCTTGGCGGAAGACAATGTGGTGAACCAAAAGGTGGCGATTAATATGTTGAAGCGGTTGGGATATCGACCCGATAGTGTTGCTAATGGGTTAGAAGTCTTACAAGCGTTACACCGTCAATCCTACGATGTGGTACTCATGGATGTCCAGATGCCAGAAATGGATGGATTAACCGCAACACAACAGATTTGTCAGGAATTTTCAGGATCTGCCCATCCTCGGATTATCGCTATGACAGCCAATGCCATGCAAGGCGATCGCGAAGAATGTTTGGCGGCGGGAATGGATGACTACATGAGCAAGCCTATTCATGTTGATGTTTTAAAACAGGTCTTGAGTCAATGTCAACCTCCGACAACGGAACAGCCGACGAAACAGCCAGTTCTTGATCCAGGGGTGATGCAAACCTTGCAAGAAATGGCAGGAGATGAACTCAGCGAAGTTATTGATTGTTACTTACAAGAAGCACCGGAATTGTTAGAATCCATACATGATGCCGTTAAGCAAAAAGATACTGAATTGCTGTATCATAAAGCACACAGTCTCAAATCCAGCAGTCAGGCATTAGGAGTGCTCAAACTTGCCCAGCTTTGTCAACAATTAGAAGCCCTGGGACGGGCGGGTACAATAGGTGAAGCAGAACAGTTAGTTTTACAGGCAATTACGGAGTATCAACAGGTGAAGCAGGCGCTTGAGTACGAAAGTCAGTAGAGTGCAAGTGCAGTTAGGCTTCGCTAGCCTCACCCGACGTTGTAAACTTTTTCATGAACCCTAACCTACTTCGTTGAGGTTAGGGATTGGCAGAGGGAACCTGCCAGGAAGTCATGAATAGGGCATGAGTTGGTAGGGGATAATCACTTCCAAGCATTTCTCTAGCTTGGCTTAAATGTAGATCTAGGAATCTCTAGATACTGGGTAAATCCAGGACACACCCCTACCAATGCCTGAAGAGACATAAACATTTACACGAGTGGATTATCTCTATGTATCGTGTTCCAGT
>NZ_JAVKEA010000194.1:0-42484 GCF_040221695.1 Coleofasciculus sp. E2-BRE-01
AATTCGGTTCGGTCAAACTAACTTCTAAAAGCCGAAACGCCCTATTTTTCGTTCTCACTCTTCCTTGTCTACTGGTCTACCTGTCTTCCTTGTCTTGCCTAAACCCCCATCTTAAAAAACCTACCCTTGTGAGGCTCCCCCGGCTCCCCCAGCTCCCCCATCTCCCCATCAAACACTCACATCAGCAACCGATTTAAACCGAGCAGTCTCGGCTAAAGCTGGGTTTACTCCAAACCAACGACCCAAGTCATCGCGGTATTCATAGACAAACATACTGCGTAGCAGAGTTTGATATTCTTTTTCCCCGCGAATGGACTGCTGCTGAACCACCTGAAAGAGTAACTGCCATTCCGCATCCTCAACCGCTAACGCCAGATCGTCCCGGTATCCCTTAATCACACTCTCTAAGCATTCGCGAGAAAAGGGTGGATCTTCTTGTTGCAGGCAGTTATACAGCAGTCCCAACAAGTTGCGAATGTGACCCCCACTAATCCGACAGATGCGATCCAGAGTTTCGGGACTGTCAAAAACCTCTGGGATTAAATTTAAGCGATCTTCCGGAGCAACCTGGGGAAACGCACGGGCTAAAACCAGTTGTCGGAGTAAAGCCATTCCTTGAGGGAATTCACGACCATCTCGATACCAGATTGGTACCATAGGCAACACTTTGGGAGCAACACCCCCGCCCAAGCGATTCTTCAGAGTTTCATACTCGTTAGAGAACATCAGCGCTAAGGGGATGGTATAAACCAGATGACAGCGTAAGCGTCGCAATTGAGAGCCGCGATCGATAAACAGATACTCAGGCTGCGATCGCCCCGCATGAACGGGTCGGGGATCAACGCGATCCAAGTTGTCTATAATTACGACTAATCCTTGTTTACCTCGTTGTTTGAGCTTTTTAATCGCAGGTTCAATGATTTCAGTATTAATCGCCTGCAAAATCCCTTGAGTACGAGGCTCTAGGTGCTGTCTAAGCTGTTCGCGCAATTGAGGACTATCTTTGGTTCTGGCTGTTACCTTGGCAATACCGACGGACAGTTCAGCCGCTACATCCACATCGATAGGCGTCTGTAAAAAATCATTAATCTCATTGAAGAGTTTGTTAAAGTACCGGGGTTGGAGACGAATCCCGATCGCTTCGAGATTTTCACTCACCGAGCGAGCGATACTGAGCAAAATATCGCTAATATCAACATCTGCCATGTCCAAGTCTTGAGAGGACTCAAAATAGACAACGTGAAATTGTTCCGCCTCTAACTGAGCCTTCAAGCGAAACAATTCTGTAGACTTACCACAGCCAATATGTCCGGTAAAAAGCTGACAGGTAGGTTCATCCGGCGAAAGTCGTGCGATCGTGCGTCCTAAGGCTTCAATAATTTTGCCGCCCCGCACAGACGAAAAATTAATATAGTACTGACGATCCTCTGGATTGCCCATCACTAGAGTTCTAGCTGGGTTACAAGCTTTGAAAAAAGTAGGTAGATGCAGTTTCATAAAGCAAGACTCTTGAGTCACCTGATTCAAGTAGAGCGTAAATCATTGACCGAACCCTTATACGTAGGGGTAATACCCCCTTTAGGGTCTAATAGCTTGGATTTGATCCCTCAGGTAGAGTAGAGGGTGAGAGAGATGGGGAAGGTGAGGGAGATGGGGAAGGTGAGGGAGATGGGGAAGGTGAGGGAGATGGGGAAGATGGGGAAGATAGGGAAGATGGGGGAGATGGGGAGGTTTTTCCCCCTTGTCTACTTTCCTTACTTATCCTCCTTGTCTTGTCCCCACCCTAAAATAAAAAACCTACACCTGTCAGGAATTGTAGGGGCGGGTTTCACTATTATCGTTGGAAATGGTGCGTTACGCTTCGCTAACGCACCCTACACCCGCCCCGACTGTACGTAGCTTGCTTCTCAAGGGAGCGAGTATGACGAATGACATAAGACAAATGACGAATGACGAATAACATTGCATCAGTTTCCCAAGCCCAAATCAGTAATCGGCGACAACAGCTAAAACGTGCCCGCCGAGTTAAATTTTTTCAGGCGCTGTGGCGATCGCTTATGGTAGGCGGTATGGCTAGCGGTTTGATTTGGGCGATTACCTTACCCGATTGGGTAATTCGCCAACCGGAACAAATTGACATTGAGGGCAATCAATTTCTCTCAACTCAGGCGATTCGATCGCTGCTCCCCTTATCCTATCCTCAATCACTCTGGCGAGTGGAACCCCAAGCGATCGCAGAGTCTCTCGAAGATGCTGCACCCATTGCTGAAGCGACAGTAACTCGTCAACTTATGCCTCCGGGGTTGATCATTCAAGTCCAAGAACGCCAACCTGTTGCGATCGCCCAAGGGCAAACTCAGACAACCTCAGAACCGGGTTTTTTGGATGAACGAGGCGTCTGGATGCCCCAGAGTAGCTATCGTTCTCTCAAAGCCAATGTCGAGTTACCCACGCTGCAAGTGCGGGGTCAGAATGAACACTATCGTCCATACTGGTCGCAAGTGTATCCAGTTGTCCATCACTCTCCCGTTAAAGTCCTAGAGATTGATTGGCGCAACCCAGCCAATTTAATCTTGAAAACCGAATTAGGAAATGTGCATCTAGGATCGGATAGTTCCCAATTGGCGGAACAACTGGCAGTTTTGGATCGCATGAGACAATTACCCACTCAGCTTCAACCTAGTCAAATCGCCTATATTGATCTCAAAAACCCAGACCGTCCGGTGATTCAGATGAATACGGCAAGTGAAACCCCTAAACCGGATCATGACTAACCCTAGCGGTAATAGTGGTATAAAAGAAAATTCAGCGATGCCCATTTTGGCAACTCTTGAGGAGAGTACCCTTCAAGAGTATTTACAACAAACCGGGGTGTTCGTTGGTTTTTCAATCGACTTACCCTATAGTTGACTCAGATTGTTACATATAACTGATAAAGTTGATTATCAACCCTGACCTATTCCAATGACGCTTAATAGTAAACTAGGGCTTGTCCATCAAAGCTCTCCGATAACGCTGAATACCGATCTTTCAGTTGGAGCGGAGAATACCCATCCCTTCAGCAACTCTGGGTTGCAGTTTAGTCAACCCCATGATTATGATTCCAAAGGGATTCCCAGGGAAGACGCGAGGAGCGACAACATTTTGCCAGGTAATGTTGCCAGAATTAAAGTGGTTGGTGTTGGTGGTGGCGGCGGCAATGCCGTCAACCGCATGATTGCCAGTGAAGTGGCTGGGATCGAGTTTTGGTCAATTAATACCGATTCTCAAGCCCTTTCTCAAAACTCCGCCGCCAAACGCTTGCAGGTGGGTCAGAAGTTGACACGGGGACTCGGTGCGGGGGGAAATCCTGCCATTGGTCAAAAAGCAGCAGAAGAATCTCGCGATGAAATTGCCCAAGCCCTAGCCGAGTCTGATTTGGTTTTTATTACAGCCGGGATGGGCGGCGGTACAGGAACGGGTGCGGCACCAATTGTGGCAGAAATCGCCAAAGAAATGGGCGCGTTAACGGTGGGCGTAGTCACTCGTCCGTTTACCTTTGAAGGACGCCGCCGCACGTCTCAAGCGGAGGAAGGGATTGCCGCACTGCAAAGTCGCGTCGATACTCTGATCGTGATTCCCAATAATAAGCTGTTGTCGGTGATTTCTGAACAAACACCCGTTCAAGATGCGTTTAGAGTTGCCGATGATATCCTGCGTCAAGGTGTACAAGGGATTTCAGATATTATCACCGTTCCAGGGTTAGTGAATGTCGATTTTGCTGATGTGCGAGCTGTTATGGCAGACGCGGGTTCAGCGTTAATGGGAATTGGTGTAGGTTCCGGTAAATCCCGCGCTAGAGAAGCGGCGGTGGCAGCGATTTCATCGCCCCTGCTGGAGTCGTCGGTGGAAGGCGCTAGAGGGGTAGTTTTTAATATTACCGGGGGTAGTGATCTGACGCTACACGAAGTTAATGCGGCGGCGGAAACAATTTACGAGGTGGTTGATCCCAACGCTAATATTATTTTTGGTGCTGTGATTGATGACAGGCTTCAAGGTGAAATTAGAATTACGGTGATTGCCACGGGATTTAGTGGTGAAGTTCCACCGCCCCCACCTGTAGATGAAGTTCCCCGTTATACACGACCGATCACACCGAGACCTAATCCGCCAAACCCTGCACCAGAACCGAAAAGCCGACCGGGACTAGATATTCCCGAATTTTTGCAACGGCGTCGTTTTCCCAGAAGCTAGTACGAGAAGGGAGGGGAGCTGAGGGAGCAGGGGAAGCTGAGGGAGCAGGGGAAGCTGGGGGAGCTGGGGAAGCGAAGTATCAAACCTCAAAACCCATAACTCAAAACTCATAACTGATGCAAGTACCAGTAGCGCTGACAATAGCCGGATCAGATAGCGGCGGTGGGGCAGGAATTCAGGCAGACTTGAAAACCTATGCCTTTCACCGGGTTCATGGTGCGAGTGTCCTGACTTGTGTCACCGCCCAGAATACTCAAGGGGTCAACCGCGTTGATGCTTTGCCAGTCGCCGCCGTTGTTGCTCAAATTGAGGCAGTGGTGGGCGATATGGGGACTCAGGCGACCAAAACAGGCATGTTACTCAACGCCGAGATTATTAATGCTGTAGTGTCTCAGGTTAAGAGTTTCCAGCTTGACCCCCTGGTGGTTGATCCGGTGATGGTATCCCGCACAGGAGACCAACTGATTGATGATCAGGCGGTAACGTCTTTGCGAGAGGGTTTGATTCCTCTGGCAACGATAGTGACACCCAATCGTTATGAAGCTCAATTACTTAGTGGTTTAGAGATTCATACCCTTGATGATATGCGATCAGCTGCCCAACGTATTTATCAACTGGGAGCAAACGCTGTCTTAGTTAAAGGCGGTGCGATGAAGGGTGATCTGTGTGGGGTCGATGTCTGGTTTGATGGTTCTCAGTTCTACACCCTGAAAACGACGTTAATTGAAACCAAGAATAATCACGGCACAGGCTGTACACTCAGTAGTGCGATCGCGGCGAATTTGGCGATGGGCAAAAACCCACTCACCGCCGTGCAGAAGGCAAAGGAATATGTGACAACAGCACTCCAATACGCCCCTACCTAGATCGTTCACTACCCCACCTATGCTCATTCCATAAAAGGTATCCAGTCGCGAATTAAGATGTATTCTAATTCCCCAATTAATCCTTCTATGCAAAATCCGCCAACCGACCGTTATACCCCGTCAACCGCTGCCAATAATTATTGCCCTTCAGTGCCAATCTCTGTATACCGGGAACTGGCGGCTGAGTTACAAGCAGCCCAAGCGATGTTGGATTCCCTCAATGGTCAAAATAAGCAGTTGGTCAAACAAAATCAAAAACTGCGCCAAGAAGTGGAAAAAGTGCTGCAATCGAGCCAACATCTCCAGCAGGTAGTGGATTCATTGACACCCGTCACCGGGGTAGAAATTCCTCGACGCCAATCGATTCCCTCAGAATCCCATCCCATGCCGTCAATCCCTAAATCACCTAAATCACCTAAATCAGCTCCCTCTAGGGTAGGGGTTGAGGTTCCCCCTCCTCATCCCCAGTTAGACCCCCTTTCCTCGCCTTACAGAGAAAGTTTCGTCATTGAACAGGAAGACTCTCGTTCCCGGCGTACATCCGCCTCTGAGGGTCACAGAGAGGTCAATGGTTGGTTTTTAGTCTTAGCCATCGTGTTGATTGTACTCAGTGCCTTTGGTGCAGGTTTTCTGATTGTACGACCCTTATTAAATAACAATCGTTAATTGTCCAATGACATAAGACGAATGACGTAGCTTGCTTCTCGCGAAGCGAGTATGACAAATGACGAATGACGAATTAAAGATTCGTAGAAATTGCCTGAACCGGACAAGTGGGGATACACTGCTCACAGACAATACAACGCGATCGCGTAAAGTTGAGTCGAAAGTCATCGGGATTGAGGGTTAAGGCTTCTGTGGGACACACACCCGTACACAATCCACAATCGACACAACTGGTTTCGTCAATCAAGATTTCCCGGTCAATCAGGGATACATTGATATCGTGCGATCGCATCCACTCAATGGCAGCATCAAGCTGATCGATATCTCCTGAGAGTTCCACCACGAGTTTGCCAATTTGATTGGGGGCAACTTGAGCGCGGATAATATTGGCGGCGACATTGAAATCCTTTGCCAGTCGGTAGGTTACTGGCATTTGGACTGTGCGTTTTGGAAAGGTGAGGGTTAGCCGTTTTTTCATGGTCTTGTTAGCCTATGGACAGCATCATTTTGATGAAAATTGACAAGTTGTAACTTAAATTACGTTAAACATGACCGCGAATTCCCCAGACTCCGGCTCTCCATCTCCCCAGACACCTAAAGCAAGTCTCAGCTCTCGGCTGAGAAATTTTATAATTGCCCTAGTCGCCATCATTCTTGGCGTTGCCCTATTCTTAGGATTACAAACACAGACGGGTTCGGCTTCTCTCGATGCCCAAGCTGAGGAATCCACGCCCCTAGAAGTTGCCATGAGTAATGGCAAGCCAACCTTAATGGAGTTCTATGCTAACTGGTGTACTACTTGTCAAGCCATGGCGCAAGACTTGGGGGAATTGAAACAACAGTACACCGACTCGGTTAATTTTGTGATGCTGAATGTGGATAACAGCAAGTGGTTACCCGAAATTCTCAACTATCGAGTCGATGGTATCCCCCATTTTGTGTTTTTAGACGCCCAAGGCGAAGCCATTGCCCAAACGATTGGGGAACAACCTCGCCCAGTTTTAGAGGCGAACTTAGAAGCATTGGTCGCTGACCTACCATTACCCTATACTCAAGGCGATGGACAAGTCTCTACATTTAAAGCGCCTGTGTCATCGTCAAAGGCGTCTCCAGATGATCCTCGAAGTCATGGCAGTCAGGTTAATTAGTCAGCACCGTTTAACGTGAACGGTTAGGAGCATCATTTGTCCTTTGCCTTATGTCTTATGTAGGAGTTTGAGGGAAACCCTTTCCAAAAAAAAAATCTACCAATAGTAAAGTTTTCGTTACAGAGTTTTGGAGGCAGAGGCTTCACTCTATTATCTTGGAGATGGGAGAGCTATTAGGCTACTAGGAGGATAAGAATGGCAGATCAACACTCCCCAGCCAATTACACCAGCGCAGACTTAGAGAAGGCGGCACTCAGCCGATTTCGTTCTCTTATATCGTTTTTACCTAAAAATTGTAAATTATTTCGAGAACTCTGGAACCGTTCCACAGTATTATGCTTAGACTTTGAAAATTGCCCTAAGCTTCTTGATCAGGTTATGGGTCAATCTTTTTTACTACTACTCGTCGCCCATTACTTAGGATTAGCTGACTCTGTACTTTTCCGAAGAGGTAAAAAGGTAATGGGATGGATGACTATGATGACCTAGCGCATTCATTCAATAAGCCCAGTTAGGAGGTCACGCTGTTGATTAGCAAATCAAGCGTTATGTCAAGATTGGGCAAATTATAACCCTTACACAGGATAAATGGCAAAGGATGTAGCTTGCTTCTTGTCGAGAGCGAGTATGACGATTCCAGTTTGAACTTTAATTGTGTTTTAATTGTGTCCACTGACTTGGGTAATTGCAGAACCTGTAACGATTGCTACTGTGCTGCCTATAAGTTTAATGAACCATAGACTTGAGTTATTTCTGCTGTAGTTTTATGACGCTGATACTTTGGTCAATAACGTTACTCATTGCCTTAATAGCCTTCTACCTCAGCATTAAAGTTACTGAAGAAATAGAACGAGTTGCTGCTGTACTCACTGCATTAATCTGCCTGATATTTTGCTTATTTTTTGCTCCGTTGCCGAATTACCTGGTACTGTTAATGATAATATTGACGTGACGTAAATTAGGTAAAACGTTCAGGAGAAATCATGAATAAGAAGAATCTGCTTCGCAATATTCTCATCGGTACAGGTGTGGCTGCGGTTGGTGGTATTGGGACGAAAATGGCGGTTGATTATTTACGCAACCGAGACCAAGAAGAAGTGGTTGATGAAAGTCAAGAAGAAGCAGAACCTGCATCTGAAGAAGAAGTTGCTTATGCGACAGTCGCCACGGATTCGGTACAAAGTTTTCTCGATGCTAGCTTTGGTGATGAAGGTCGTTATACGCCCACTCGTCCGCCTAAGGTTTTTGAGTATCAGGGACAACAATATATGGTGATTTGGGCTTACGACAATCAGAAAGATAAAAATCAAATGTTGGCGTTTGCTTACACCGATGAAGGGCGGAAAATGATTGCTAGTGTGGGGTATACAGCCGATACGACGGATTATAACGTAAACTTAGAAGATACGCCATTCTGTGTTGATGTAAATGGAGAACAAGTTACATCAGGACAAGGTGAAACCTCTGGCACTGAAGATGTGGATTTTGTTTTAGCTTAAGCTAAATTGAATTGAGTCTAATATTACCAGTTGTGGTAGGATGAGGTGGTTTAAACAACCACCTTATTTAATTTATTTGTCGTTATCCTAAAAATCGAATGACCAGTGATTTACAACCTACCTTAAACGTACAAGCTGCTATTGAACAACGTCGTGCGGCGCGTTCTTTTCGTCCGGATACGATTCCGGAGGCTATTTTAGCAGAAATATTTCGCTTAGGCGTGCGATCGCCCTCCGGTTACAACTTGCAACCCTGGCGATTTGTAGTGGTGCGGGAAGCAGTGAATCGGGAAAAACTCAAAGCCTGTGCCTTTAATCAGCGTCAGGTGGGAGAAGCTCCGGTAATATTAATTTGTTGTGGCGATCGCCGCATCAACCAAAAGGAGTATATTGAGTCTGTGATTCAATTGGGACAAGAAGCTGGTGCAATGAATGACGCCTATGCTGATACACTGCGATCGGCGGTTCCTCAGTTATTTGAAAATAAACCCTGTTTTGACTCTATAGAAGCCTGGACAAATCGTCATACAATGTTAGCTGTGGCGCATTTAATGATTGTGGCAAAAAGTTTTGGCGTCGATACCTGTCCCATGGAAGGATTTACCACTGCACAAGTAAAGGAAGCGTTTAATATTCCGGCAGATGTGGATGTTTGCTGTTTGTTGGCGATGGGATATGCGGCTGAACCGTTTAAAGAATACGGCGGACGCTTTGATGTTAATCAGGTTTTTTATCAAGAAAGTTTTGGCGAATCATAAGTAGTTATTTCTGTCCGGTTAACTAAGTTTCCGAGGGCAGAGGGGGAAAGATAAGATAGTAACAATGGATATAAGAATTCAGTCTCAATCCCTCCCGATTCAAGGAGCAACCATTCATTATCGAGACGCGGGCAATCCGACAGCGCCTTCAGTGCTATTTTTGCATGGCGCAAGTTTTAGTTCCCAGACGTGGCAAGACATTGGCAGTTTAAAATTATTGGCGGAAAACGGATATCGGGCTGTAGCGATTGATTTGCCCGGTTATGGTCAATCTCAGGGAATATCTGGTTCTCCTGAAGTGTTTTTACGGGAATTCATTGAGCAATTAAACCTGCAAAAGCCAATTCTTATTTCTCCTTCCATGAGTGGCAACTATAGCCTGCCATTTCTTGGCAAGCATCCGGACATGTTAAAAGGATTTGTTGCTGTTGCGCCTGTGGGGATTTCTCGATTGAGTTCTCAATTACAACGAATAGAAGTCCCTATCCTAGCAATTTGGGGAAGTAATGATAACATTGTACCCCTGGCACAAGCCGATAAATTACTGCAAGCCATGCCCACTGGAGAAAAAGTTATTTTAGCTGAGGCGGATCATGCTTGTTATATGAACAAAACCGATGAATTTCATCACCATTTGCTTGAGTTTATTCGGGCTAATAGTTAGTGATTCATCGGTAATTACTCTCTGGAAGTCAATGCCTATTTTGAATAAATTACTCGAAATCGAAACGGAGTCAGGAATTACCATCTGTAATGTGACGCCTCACATTGAGAAGCTTTTAGCACAAACCTCTATTCACAATGGACAAATGCTTGTCTTTTCTCGCCATACAACCACAGCTTTAGCGATTAATGAAAATGAACAACGATTGTTAGAGGATATTAAGGTTTATCTGAGAAAATTAGCGCCAGACTCTGACCGCTATTTACATAATGATTTACACCTAAGAGATGTGCCAGACAATGAGCCGATGAATGCTCATTCGCATCTTATGGCAATGACACTGAGTACCAGTGAGGTAATTCCGATTGTTGATGGCAAGTTAGCACTGGGAACCTGGCAATCGGTCTTGTTTTTTGATTTAGATGGTCCGCGAAAACGGACACTATTTGTGCAAATTACTGGGGAGAGGGGATAAGAGTGTTGACTCTTCACGACCTGATATCATCCTCGCTAAGTAGTCGGACAAAAGATAACGACACTGTATTAAGTTTTGTAAATAGCCCTCCAACCTTTACGAAGGACGTAGCTTGCTTCTCAAGGGCAGCGAGTTCTCCACCGTTAGCTTTTATGGTGTCCACCTACTTACCACAACGGGAATCAGCACAGGGCAGTTTGTGTTTATCGGCGGGACAGGGCGTTTCCAGCAAGCGCAAGGTAGTGCAAACTATACAGTGAACCAGGACTCGATTCAGGAGCTTTTGACGTTGTTGCTCAAGGTAGCATCGATTATTAGCTCTTCCGACTACCCATAAGTCTCTGTGACCTAGAGAAATGATATTGTAGAGACGTTGCCTGTAATGTCTCTACTCTCAGAGAGGAAACTTATGCTGACTAAACTACAAACGCGCAAACTGACTAAATTTTTCAGTATGCACGACGCCAAGTTTGATGGCGCTTTAGCTTATCAAGATTTTGAAAATATTATAAAAAAGTTAGCCGCATTAAGACACTGGGGTTCACGCTCCCCTAGGTATCAAATTTTACTAAATAACTGTAATCGCAACTGGGAAGAATTGAAACGAGATGCAGATATAACCCACAATAAAAAAGTTAGCTTAGAAGAATGGTTATCTTATTATTCTATTATTTTAAATGATGAAGAGAAATACCTGCACAACATCCATTTCTTTATGGAATTAGTTTTCGAGGTGTTTGACAAAGATGAAGATGGAAAAATTAGCCAAGCAGAGTGGGCAGGGATTTTAAGTGTTTACAATGTGTCGCCTGTTTATGCTCCACGAGTATTTCCTAAATTAGATACTAATCAGGATGGTTTTTTAAGCAAAGAGGAAGTCCTGCAACTCATTCGTGAGTTTTTCTACAGCGACAATCCAGACATTCCAGCTAACGAGATGTTTGGACCTTATTGATGTAGAGGTGCGGGGGAACAGGGGAGCAAAAGTTTATTGCTGGTACGTAATTGTTTCAGCCGTTAAATCTCTCCTAAACTTTATGACGACAGCTATAATTCAAACTTAAAAACACAGACGTAGCCTGCTACGTCTGTACTTAATTTGTCTATTTTGCCTATCTATCCTAGACAGCGCCGGGTCCTCGACCACGCTCATCTTTTTCCATAGTCAACTCGCCTTGGCGTTCTTCATCGAGTTGTTGCAGTTCTTGGCGGCGTTTAGCCGTCTCTTGTTCTTCTTTTTGGCGCAAGTCACCCGGTTCGTTGACATACATTTCGGGTTCAACGGCAAAGTTATTCACTAAGCCTTCGTTGTCTACGGTATATCCCTCAGTGGTGTTGATACTATCAGGATTAGTTTGCTTTTCTCCCGTAATCTTGGTCTTATAGTTATCTCCTTCCCGTTCATGACGAGCAGCTATTTCCGCCGGAACCAGGTTTCTGTCGTAGTTTTCGTATTTAATTTGCTCTTTTGTTTTAGCTTGGCGATCTGAAGGATTGGTCTGAGTCATAATAAGTCCTCGAAAATCATCAATATGTATGTATTCCACTTTCCAACTTACAGAAGAATTAATTGACGTACATCCCTCTGGCGAGTTAAATTGATTCCACTTTAGAGGTGTTTAGCACAAATGCATCCCTCTATGGGCTTAAACTTTAAACAGTATCGCTTCTTTTCTAGAGATGAGAGAGATGAGTAGAGACGTGCCACGGCACGTCTGGGAGATGGGAGTGGGTTGAGTAACATCAGGCTCAATGACCAATCAGCAGAAACGTGGGGCAATTGGTGATAAAAGTTACAATAGTCCAAAGAGTCGGTCAAAAATAAGGGTTGACGTATCGGACAAGATGTGTGTAAGTAAAAACAACACTTTATTTGCTCTGCCATCCCCGTTTTGACTTATTACTTATTACTTATTACTTGCTCGTAGTTATGTCATCATCTCGAAAGCCGCCTTATATGAGAGACTTTGCTCAGTTTGAGCAACATGTGGCAACGATTTTTCAGAACGAGGGGTGGACTGTTACCACTCCCGACCCCAAGCCGCCAGAGTATGATTTAGTGGTTAGCAAAGAGGGTCAAACGGGTGCGGTTCATCTGAAATGGTTGATCAGTAATGTCCAAAAACCCCAAATCCTACGGTTTTTAGGCTTTTTAGAATCGAAAGCGGGTCAAGACTTAAACTGTGGTTTTTTTATCACGACTAAAGGCTATGGTGCGCCCGCCAATGCTTTAATTCGCTCTTGGGGGTCAGACGCTAAAATCCAATGTGGAATTGCAGCAGACACCCAAATTCTCTGGGTGAATGAGGATGAATTACCGCCGCCCGAACCCCCGAAACCGGGTAAGATTTATGTTGGCGTTTTTACCTGCAAAGGTGGCGTCGGCAAAACGACCGTATCTGCTCATTTAGCGGGTGCATTTGCCCTAGAGGGATTTAATGTGGCGCTCGTCGATTTAGACCCAGAACAAAACCTGCAAAAGCTACTAGGCGATGGGGTGGATGTTCCCCGACCTAGAGGTGTTGGCGCGAGTACCTACATCGCCGTCTATGACTGGCGTGAGTGGCATGAAGATGCCGCGCGGGATTGTAAAGTGGTCGTTTGTGATTGTTCCCCTGCCTTAGAACGTAACCCGAAAGAGCTGGTGAGTCAATTTGACTATTGCATTATTCCCACCACCTTAAATCCCTTGGGACTGAACAAACATGGTCAAGTGATTAAGGATACGGTAAGAGGAATCCGAGAACTTAATCAACAAGCTCACCTATTTGTGCTAGTCAATAATTTCAAATATCCCGGCTCTAAACGGCGATTGCGGTTGCTCCGAGATACGTTTTTGAATACGTATAATGAGGTCAAAGCCATCGATCATAAGTTTCACTGCATTGATCCCAAATACGCTTGTATTCGCTCTAGTGATCAATTGTATTATTGGGGGATTCATTTACTGGAAAATCCCGACGAAGCCCGCAGCGAGTTAGCGTTTAAACTGGTGGGCGGAATTTGTTATCCCCGCGATGATTTTATTAACCTTGCCGATTATATTGAACGGGAAGCGGGGTTAGGGATTCTCCGGAATTAAGAGCAGGGGGGGCAATGTAGAGACGTAGCATGCTACGTCTGAGAGCAGGGGAAGCAGAGGTAGCAGGGGGAGAGAATTTACCAAAGACGAATGACAAATGACGAATGACAAATGACGAATGACATTTGCTGTCAACGCAAAGAAAGACTACAGAGAGTAGCCGAGCGATCGCATAACCTGGTAAATCTGTACTCAACCCTATTTGGGGTTTAGCTGTAAATTTATAAGATTGCGATGACGACTAACGCGAAATACGTCCTAGCCCTTGATCTCGGTACCACGGGGAACCGAGCCATTCTATTTGACAAACAAGGTGCGATCGCGGGACAAGTTTATCAGGAATTCACCCAGCATTACCCCCAACCCGGTTGGTTGGAACATGATCCCCAGGAAATTTGGCGGGATACTCGCGACTGTATGCAGCAAGTCTTAAAGGATAAGGGGGTGTCAGCTTCAGAGATTGCGGCGATTGGTTTAACCGTACAGCGCGAAACCTGTTTACTCTGGGATAAAACCACAGGGGAACCCTTGCATAATGCGATCGTTTGGCAGGATCGACGCACGGCGACTCGATGTCGGGATTTAACCCAACAGGGGCATGATGCGGATATTCAAGAACGCACGGGATTAGTCCTAGATGCCTATTTCTCAGCCACGAAGTTAGAATGGCTGCTGAATTGGGTGCGCCAGGAAAAACCGGATACGAATTTCGATAATGTTTTAGCAGGCACCATTGATACCTGGATTCTCTGGAATCTCACCGGGGGCAAAGTCCACGTTACGGATCACAGTAATGCCAGCCGCACCATGCTGATGAATCTCGCTAATCAGGATTGGGATCACAGCCTTCTGGATTTATTTGGCATTCCGGCTCAGATTTTGCCCAAAATTCAACCCAGTATGGGACTGTTTGGCAAAACGGAACCCAGTTTGTTAGGGGAAGAAATTCCGATTATGGCGATTTTCGGTGACCAACAAGCGGCGCTGTTTGCCCACGGTTGCGATCGCCCGGGTATGCTCAAATGTACTTATGGTACAGGTTGCTTCTTGATTTCCTATACGGGCAAAGAACTGACGCGATCAGGCAATCGACTCCTTTCCACCGTCGCCTGGACAAATGCGGCAAATGGCAGTGGCACTGATGTAGCTTTTGCCCTAGAAGGGGCAATGTTCACCACCGGGGCTTGTATTCAGTGGCTGCGAGATGGTTTACAACTGATTGAGTCGGCTGCCGAAACTGAACCCCTAGCCCGTCAAGTCGAGGATACCAATGGCATCTATTTTGTGCCCGCCCTCAGTGGTTTGGGTGCCCCCCACTGGGATATGAGTGCCAGAGGTGCATTCCTCGGTATTACAGGCGGTGTCAAGCGGGAACACATGGTACGGGCGGTATTGGAATCAATCGCCTATCAAGTCCGAGAAGTCGTTGATGCCATGAACAAAGATGGCGACACCCCCATCGAACTCCTGAAAGTAGACGGTGGTGCGTCTCAGAATGACTTCTTAATGCAGTTTCAAGCCGATGTCCTCAACATTCCCGTCGAACGCCCCGCCGTTCTTGATGCGACAGCGCAAGGTGCGGCATTTGGTGCAGGGTTAACCGTTGGGTTCTGGGATGATTACCATAAGCTCGTTACCCAAACCGCCATCGAACGGACATTTGAACCGGGAGAAGGGGCAAAAGCTGCCCAGAATAATTTTATCGATTGGCAGAAAGCCGTTGAACGCGCCAAGAATTGGGTGGAGTGACATCTTCCCACAGCGGAATCTCTGATTCACCTGAGGGGGTGACAAGGGACTTGAGGGTACTACTGGGTGTAGGGTGTAGGGTGTAGGGTGTAGGGTGTAGGGTGTAGGGTGTAGGGTGTAGGGAAAAATTGGCGCTTCGACTCCGCGAGGGCATCAACACCGAATTTCGACAGGCTCAATTGCCGCGGAGTCGAGGTGTTGAACTTTACTCAGGAAGTCACCAAAATTGTTTATTCGTTGGCTCGCTTGGAGAGCGCTCGCTCCTTACCCTATCTCATCTTAGGGGCTTTTCTTTTGTGTTTCTCTACGATTTTCCCCACACCCCACACCCCACACCCCATACCCCACACCCTGCCTACCTTTGACGCGAGCTTGTCACCCCTTCAACTGATTCAACTTACTTAGGCTTCCCCGCCCTCACAGTCGGCGGGGTGGTTCATGTCTAAGTACAAATCATCGAACTTAATTATAAATATAACTAATGCTGATTGATCAGGGGTTTAATCCGTCAATAGCTCTAATCAAAAATCCGGTAAACCCTTGTCAACACCGTCATTGACTGGGATAATCATGCCGCACATATCTGGACACTAACGGCTTGATGGACATATAAGAATAACTGATTTAATATTCAATTAACACTTTCATTCCTAATCCTGTTTAAACTTTTTAACTTTTTTTCGTAGTATCAGAAGTGAAGCAGAAAAAGTTGCTCCAACCCGCTTAGGCTAGTTGGAGTATACTACAGCACAATTTATTCTGCTGTTTCAGACTAATAGAGAGGAACACAAATGGCAAGTTACAAAGTCACCTTAAAGAGCGAAGCTGAAGGTTTGGATACAACTATTGAAGTACCTGATGACGAGTACATTCTCGATGTGGCGGAAGAACAGGGTATTGATTTGCCCTATTCTTGCCGTGCTGGTGCTTGTTCGACCTGCGCTGGTAAACTCGTCAATGGTGAAATTGATCAGTCTGACCAGTCTTTCTTAGATGATGATCAGATTGAAGCTGGATATATTTTGACCTGTGTAGCTTATCCTAAATCTGACTGCACCATCGTCACTCACCAAGAAGAAGAACTGTACTAATTCTGTCAATATTGTTCAGGCGTTAACTCAATCGCCTAATCCATCAATAAGCCTGCTAACTATGTTAGTAGGGAAAGCAGGAACACAAAAAAACGGTGTTCCTGCTTAAAGTATATATAGCGTTTTCATTTGCGATGTGGAACTCACGATAGTAGACAAAGGGAATAGGGAATAGGAAACAGAAAACAGTCAGAAAGAGGGACAGGTGTTTTTTTATTGAGAAATTAGCATTGGATTCCATAAATGATTTGGAATTACTCTAGAAGAAGACACCACTTTCCCCTACATGAGGTGAGGATAAAAACCGTATTATTTTCGCTGTCAGCCAGACTTAGGTCAAGCTGTAGAGAGACTAAAACATCTCCAAACAGCCACCCATGAACCATCAACAATGAACAATTGTTTACCCTCCCAGTTGTAACTGTGTTTCTGTTCTGGAATGAGGTATTGCTTGAGGAATTGGTAACTCCAGGCTTCTCGGTGATTTCTTCTTAAGTTGCTGGAGTTGTTTTCGACTCGCTTTATCTTTGTTAATAAAACGGTTATTGAGAGTTTGAATCTCCTGGAATTCACTGTCGGCGGACTTAAATAACCACTTATCATCCGAGTCAAAGTCAAACATCGAGGTTAAGTGACATTGAGTAGGATGACTATATCGCATACATCCGCTATCAGAAGAGTTGACATCGCAAAAAGGGCATTGAATTTGGGAACACGTATTCATAGTAGGCTGTGACATAGGTGAATTTTTCTTCAACCTCAACAGGCACGGAAATCAAGACATTTCATCCTTACCTTAACATTTCTAGACTCATTAAGTGAGGCTTAGGTTCCGATGTCCTCAAGTCTGCTGCCATAGACTTCCCCTAGGGGGGATAGCCGTAAATCACTTATTCTATAAAAATTTCATGAACATCCCCCCGGTTGGGGTGTGCCTATAAGGGCTTGTAATCCCTTGCCTTCATGGAAGATTCACAGAATTTTACCGTTATTTTTACTCAGGCTTTAAATAAATTTTTACAGTCAATTATTCTTCTGAGCAATTAAATTAAAATGCCTCAATTATTCTCTCAAGCTATTAAATTAACTGGGAAAACTTGATGTTCAATTAAAAGCCTTAATCATTTTCTTTTGTGACTATAAACTCTAAAAAAGTAACAAGGGCTACCGAATACTCCCCATTATAACTCTTACTTTTAACAAAAATTGGCTGAATAAAGGTGAGGAAGATGGCAAAATTCGGGAAGCAGTCAATTGATCCTCCTCATTTAGAGGTTAAAAAGTTATGAGAACACTGTTCCCTGTTCTCTTCCCTCACCACAATAGTGATTCAGCAACCCCTAAGCTAAAAAACTGGATAAACTAGGTACATCTACCCAACTGTTCTCTTGATGCGATTGATGGGTTAAATCCATTAATAATTGGGAATAGACGCCTTCCGCTAGCGAAGGACTTTGATGTTTATCCGCATCAATACTTTGTACCCACTGATCCACAACCCGAATAAAGGGTGCTAAACGTCCATCCGGGTAAACTTGGGGAAATGCTAGTCGTTTAGGAATGTCTACTTCTGACAGCGATTCTCCAGCCGAGGCTGCCCAAAGCTGAAATCCATGGACATAATCGTTTTGGTTGGAACTGCCCAAAACTAACGTTCCGCGATCGCCATAGACTTCGACAAAATGCCCCCGCCCATTATAAGTAACGGAACTGATGCAAAGTTGGCAAGGTGTACCATCGGCTAATTCCAGCATCAGCAGACAGGTATCATCGGCGTCCACGGGTTTCAGTTTCCCTCCTTCACTGGGATCAGGACGTTCTGGAATTGCCGTACTCATTTGGGCGCACAACCGACGCACCGAACCAAACAACCAATTAATGTAATCAAACGAATGAGACGCCACAGCACCTAATGCACCGCCGCCCTTTTCTTTTTGGGCGTACCAGTTCCAAGCCCGTTGCGCGTTGGCACGGCTGGAGACTAACCAGTCAATTTTAATCAGACGCTTCTGACCAACATAGCCGGATTCTAAGTGTTCTGCCAAGAGTTGCCATGGGGGAACAAAGCGAAACTCAAAATCTGGCATAGCTACAACCCCTTGCTTCTTGGCGAGGTGATAGAGATCTCGCGTCTCGGTGGCTGAGAGGGTCATTGGTTTTTCCAATAACAGATGTTTTCCGGCTTGCAACACCTGCTGCGCCATGTCGTAGTGGAGAAAGGGTGGTGTAGAAATGCTCACCGCTTGGACCTCTGGCATCGCTAGTATATCCTCCAGGCGATCGCTCGCTTGGGGAATATTATGAGATTCAGCTACCGCCTTGGCTTTATCCAAATGCGGATTATAAACCGCTACCACCTGTGTGCGAGGGTGAATCTGAAAACCTGGGATATGAATTTTCTGTCCAAATCCGGTACCGATTACAGCAACTCCAATTTGATTTGTCATTTGTTGTTCGTCTTATGTCATTCGTCTTATGTCATTCGTCTTATGTCATTCGTCTTATGTCATTCGTCTTATGTCCTCAGACAAGCAAGAAAGAGGGAATGCAAATGATCGGTGATCACTCATATATTACGAGTTCCTTGGGTTTTCAACCCAGGCAATCACGTCTTTGCCTAAGCACGTACCATTAAGTTGGTCAATCTCACGGATACCCGTGGGACTGGTAACATTCACCTCGGTGAGATAGCCACCAATGACATCGATTCCCACAAAATACAAACCATCTTGTTGCAACTGTGGCTTGAGTAAAGCGCAAATTTTTTGCTCTTGCGGTGTAATTTCTGTCGCTGCCACTCGACCCCCAACTGCCATGTTGCCGCGAAATTCGCTGCCTGTAGGAATGCAATTGACTGCCCCAATCGGGTCACCATTGAGGAGGATGATCCGCTTGTCTCCCTCTTTAGCCGCCGGAAGATAAGTTTGCACCATGACGGGTTCATATCCCCATTTAGTGCTAATTTCGACTAGGGAATTAAAGTTGCGATCGCCTGCTTCTAGAAACAAAATCCCTTCCCCAGCTTTACCGCCCAAGGGTTTAAGCACGGCTGCTCCTTGTTTCTCGACGAATTTCTGGATGGTCAACTTATCCTGGCTAACAATAGTTTCAGGAATCACTTCCTTAAACTGTAGGGCATACATTTTCTCGTTCGCCCGTCGCAAACCCGTTGGCGTATTGATAACCTGAGTCTTTTTGGGGTTGATGTAATCAAGAATGTACGTCGCATAGAGGTAGGGAATTGTCACGGGGGGGTCAGTCCGCATAAAAACGGCATCCATATCCTCTAATGGAAGGGACACCGTATCCGAGATAGCGTACCAGCGTTCACTGACCACCCAACGCCCCTCAACGAGTTCGGCTGGGGTTAGCTGGACTTTCTCCAGATTTGCCCACGCTTGATTATTGACAACTGTTAGCTTTTGAGCCTGAGTAATCCAAACGTCATGACCTAAGGCTTGAGCAGCTTCCATGAGTGCCACACTCGTATCATGACTGGGATTAAGCTTTGAGAGCGGGTCAATGATAAACGCAAATTTCACGCTGGAATCCTACCTCGGTGATTAATAATCAAGTTGCGGCTAATAGTACCATTTTGGGGTTTGTAGGGGCGGGTTTAGGGACTTTCGTTTCACTATTGACGATAACGTTGGTTCAAAACCCGCCCCCAGCTTCCCCAGCTCCCCCAGCTTCCCCAGCTCCCCCAGCTTCCCCAGCTCCCCCAGCTCCCAGAACTCCCCTATCAATGACTCGCCCCTGCTCCGTCTTGCAGTAAGGTATCTAGTTCACCTTGTAGTTCTAACCCATACAGGTCGTCGCAACCCCCAATATGGTGGTCATTGATAAAAATTTGTGGCAAAGAACGGCGTCCATTTGCCCGTTGTGCCATTTGCTCTCGCGCCTGTTCATCACCATCGATACAATATTCGGTAAAGTTAATGCCCTTTTCATTGAGCAACCCTTTAGCCCGCATACAATAGGGGCAGCGGCTCCAGGTATAAATTTCGACCTTGGGTTCCATTCTCTTTTCTCAACGTCAGCAACATTTCTTAAATTTTAGCTTTCTTCGCCGGAACGTCTGCACAAAGTCATTAAGTCATTCAAGCTCAACTTGAGCTAAAACGTGATCAAAATCACATATTGGTGTTGCCTCAAATGCCTAACAAGTTTAGCTAAACTTGTTAGGCTGTGGAAAACAGTAGGTATAAACTAGAGGTAAAGCATCTCAGACCTGATGCTAATCCGTGAGGAGCTAGCATCAGATATAGTAGCTAGACCCCTTAACCTAAAAAGGAACTGGATCGCTCCCGTGCAACTACCTCCCTCAGACCACTACTGCTGAATAGCCTCGAATGTTCACCAACCTTGCCCTAAAAGGGACAAGGATTGACCAAGCCAGTTTGGACAACGTAAGAGGTGAATAGCTTTTTGAGCCTAGTCCTGGCACAGACTTCCGAATACTTCCCTAGTTCGGACTATCTCTAAGCCTAATTGGTTAGGCGTTGGGTAATGCCAAGACATCTTGGACTAGGTGAGCGAAGGGACTTATTACAGGTTTTGCTGGTTCCTGGGATTATATCCATTTAAAAACCAGCATTTAATTGTAAAGCTGTCTTATAAAGACAGGGTTTCAGACCCAAAAGAGTTTCGATGAGCGGTGTGAGCAACTCAAAAGCGTCGGGAACGGATTTATCGCGATCGCGGAAGTTATTCCCTGGTGATAAATTCCGCAGACGTTACATGTTACTTGACGTCCCTAAGCTCATCCATCCACAATCAAAACAACTGGTTCAAATCAGCTTAAACAAAAAAACTCCTAAATTACCATGACTATTCTATTTAAATCTCTCCGGGAGTTTTATTGGGTTGCCTACCGCTAGCAAGGATATGTTGATGATTACTCCGGGTCGGTGGAGATGTTAAGACTGTGGAAATTGGATGAAAAAGACTCCTCATCAACCTGAAAACACTAACAAATGGACTGTCTGAAAAAGCCTGCAAGGAAAAATTATGTCTAGTCAGCACAACGGATTCACAATTCACTTTTGGGGCGTTAGAGGAAGTATTGCCTGTCCGGGTCCAGAAACGGTTCGCTATGGCGGAAATACTCCTTGTGTGGAAATGCGAGTGGGTAGAGAACGATTAATTTTTGATGGGGGTACAGGCTTGCGGGTGTTGGGACAGTCCATGCTGTCACAAATGCCAGTGGAGGCTCATCTGTTTTTCACCCACTCCCACTGGGATCATATTCAAGGGTTTCCGTTTTTTGTGCCCGCGTTTATCAAAAGCAATCGTTTCCGTATCTATGGAGCGATCGCGCCCAATGGTTCCACGATTAAGCAACGCCTCACCGACCAAATGCTCCATCCCAATTTTCCTGTCCCGTTGCAAGTCATGCAAGCTGATTTGCAGTTCTATGACCTAGAGGTTGGTGAAAGCGTTGAGCTGGGCGAGATTACCGTCGAAAATACCCTGCTCAATCATCCCGGTGAAGCGGTGGGATATCGGGTGAATTGGCGGGGACATGCAGCCGCCTACATTACCGATACCGAACATAGACCTAGTGGTTTAGATGAAAATATCTTAAAACTGATTCAAGATGTGGATGTGCTGATCTACGACGCCACCTACACGGATACCGAATATTATTCTCCGGCAACTAGCAAAGTGGGGTGGGGTCATTCGACTTGGCAAGAAGGGATTAAGTTAGCCAAAGCCGCTAACGTGAAAACTCTGGTTATCTTTCACCACGATCCGTTACACAACGATGATTTCTTGGATCGAATTGGGGAAGAAGCCATTCAACACTTTCGCAATACCGTTATGGCTCGTGAAGGCTTGTCCATTTCTTTGGTGGAGTCGGCTGTCTCCGATCCAGTACCTCTGCAACAAGAGGCAAAAGCTTCGATTCGATAATATCCCCGACTTTATCCCTCCTACCCGATCCCTGACGTCTTGAAGAAGTTGGGGATCTAATTTAACTCGAAGCCAACGAATTGGTCAAGATCTAGCCACGACTCCGAGAATGTGTAAAAATGTAAAGCGTGTGGGTTACTTCTTCTCTTGCCACTGCTTTAACACCAACTGCTGTTGCCCTAGGAAACTTTGACGGCATTCACCGAGGGCATCAACAGGTCATTCATCCTATTTTGCAGCACTCTAGCCTTTTACCCGGTCAGTCTGAGCCGATAAATCCTCAAGAGAGGGTTAATCAGGAAGGAAAGCATATTTATCCGACTTTGGCAACCTTTTATCCCCATCCCCGTGAATTTTTTTCCGGTCAACCGTGGAAGCTATTGACACCCAAGCCCGAAAAAGTAGATCAGTTGCAGCGCTTGGGCATTGAACAACTGGTACTACTGCCCTTTGACCGAGAATTGGCAGCATTAAGTCCAGAACAATTCGTGGACAAGATTTTAATTGAACAATTGCGAGCCACCCATGTCAGTGTGGGAGAGGATTTTCGCTTCGGATATCGCCGGACTGGAACCGCGAAAGACTTGCAGGCGATCGCAGCCACTTATGGGGTTCAGGTTACCATTGTTACTATCCAAACCTGTCAAGGTGAACGAATCAGTAGTTCCTTAATTCGCCAATCCCTAGAAGAAGGAGATATCCTCAAAGCTAATCGCTTATTGGGTCGTCCGTACAGCATTATGGGTCAAGTGGTCAAAGGGCAGCAATTAGGCAGAACCCTAGGCTTTCCCACCGCCAATCTGGAATGGTTCCCCGACAAATTTTTACCCCGCAATGGGGTTTACTGTGTGCGAGTCAGTCGTCCCTCATTCCCGGATCAATGGGGTGTAATGAATATAGGAGAACGTCCTACCGTCAAAGGAACCTGCTTGACAGTTGAGATTCACCTGCTAAATTGGTCTGGTGATTTATACGGACAGACGATAACCGTGAGCCTAGAGCAGTTTTTGCGATCGGAACAAAAATTTGCCTCCCTAGATGACCTAAGGACGCAAATCCAGGCTGACTGTGCGGCGACGATAACTTTTTTTGAATCTCAGCAATAGGGAATGGGGAAACGGTAATGAGAGAACGGATTGAGCAACTCAAAGAAAATCTGGCTCAGACAATTGTCGGGAAAGCCGATGCCATTCGTTTAGTCCTGGTTGCTTTGCTCTCAGGCGGTCATGCTTTGCTAGAGGATGTACCTGGGGTGGGTAAAACTCTGCTGGCAAAATCCTTAGCACGTTCCATTGATGGGCGATTTCAGCGAATTCAATGTACACCCGACCTCTTACCTGCGGATATCACCGGGACAAATATCTGGAATCCCAGTAGCCGTGAATTTGAATTTCTCGCCGGTCCAGTCTTTGCCAATATTCTACTGACGGATGAAATTAACCGGGCAACCCCGCGCACGCAGTCAGCCTTACTGGAGGTGATGCAAGAACGGCAAGTGACGGTGGATGGGGAATCTCGTAACGTTCCCCAACCCTTTTTTGTGATTGCCACTCAAAATCCGATTGAGTATCATGGGACGTTTCCCTTGCCAGAGGCGCAAATGGATCGATTTACCCTATCTTTATCCCTGGGTTATCCGACGCCTGAGGAAGAACTGCAAATGCTGCAACTGCATCAGGGAGGAATGGAACTTTCAGAGCTTAAACCCTGTATTTCAACTGAGGATGTTTTGGAATTACAGCGTCTTTGTCAGCAGGTGCAAGTTGAACGAGAGTTACAGCAGTATATTCTTAACTTAGTACGGGCATCTCGTGAGGCGGAAGATGTGGTTTTGGGAGTCAGTCCACGGGGTACTGTGGCATTACAACGGGCGGCGCAAGCCTTCGCATTTTTGGACGGGCGAAGTTACGCGATTCCCGATGATGTGAAGATGCTGGCACCTCATGTTCTGTCCCATCGTCTCATGGCAGCAGGGGGGCGACAGGCGAAGCCGATTGTTGAACAGTTATTGCGTTCGGTGGCAATTCCGTAAGAGGAACTTGTGGAAAATTGTCATAAAAGCGACAAAATTATCTTGGTTAGGATGAAGGGTGGGTTTTGCTGTTCCATTATCGGTGGGGAAGAGGGGCGTTTTTGTTGATTTAGTTGATTTATCGGTGAGGAGTGCGGGTTTTGTTGAACATTTATTGGTGGATATCTGAATTAAGTCCCTAAACCCGCCCCTACGATTTGTCCCTAAAGGGAATTCCTAAAATTGACTTATTATTTCTGATCATTCCTAGCTAGATCTTATGTTTCCGATCAAATACCCTGTTCCTCAAAGTGATCCACCCAAATCGCCGAGGGAAACCCTACCGACGATGTATGATCTGCCTAGTGAAAATCCGGAGGAACCGGGTTTGCCTGATGAGTTCCATGATTGGCAGGCACAATTGTTGAGCCTCACGTTCTGTCCGCCCCATTATCCGGTGGAGGAGGTGTTTTGTGCTAGTGACATGAACCTTTACTATGATGTGCGTCATGCTCTATGGTACAAACGACCTGATTGGTTTGGTGTGGTGGGTGTACCACGACTTTATGATCAAGTCGATATGCGCCTTTCTTACGTGGTTTGGCAAGAGGGTATCAATCCGTTTGTGGTGGTGGAGTTACTGTCTCCTGGTAAGGAAAAAGAAGATTTAGGGGAATTGGCAGCGGATACGTTACCACCTGCGCCAAGTTCGCTGGAGGGTAATGGACAAACTATTGAGCCTCCGTCTAAGGACAAACTGCCGCGAAAATGGGAGGTTTATGAACAGATTTTACGGATTCCTTACTATATCGTTTTTAGTCGTTATACCAATCAGTTCCGAGTCTTTAAACTAGAGGGGGCGCGTTACCAAGAATTAGAGTTACCTGAATCGCGAGTATGGATAAGGGAGTTAGGATTAGGTTTGGGATTATGGCAGGGTGAGTTTCAAGGCGTTGAGCGCTTGTGGTTACGTTGGTATGATCCAGAGGGCAACTGGATTCTGACTGAGGCGGAACAAGAGCGACAGCGAGCTGAGGATGCTGAATCTAGGGCTGAGGAAGCAGAAACTAGGTTAGAATCAGTGCTTCAGCGACTGCGGGAATCCGGAATTGACCCTGATACATTTTTGGAGGGTCAAAGCTGAGGCTTAAACCCCCCTTTTGAAGGAGGGTTTGGGGGGATCTCCCAATGTTCAAGAAAAACTTCCGGTGTTCGAGTTAGGGTAAAGCCTGTGGGGTTAAAAATTCGGCAACATAAAAATCTGCGATCGCAAGCCGTTCTGTTTGGGCTGGTACTGGCTTGGAGTATCCTCCTCGGCGGCGGTATGGCAGGGGTTTTAAAGGCAACAGAAACACCCAAACCACTGAATTCAGAAACACTGGTGGCGATTGGCACCATTGACCCAATTCCAGAGCGCTATCAAACTGGATTAAAACTGTACCTGGAAAACTGTAGCAGTTGTCATGTTGCTTTACCCCCAGAAGTCATGCCAACTCAAACCTGGGAAACTCTGCTATTAGAACCCGAACAGCATTATGGACAACGGTTAGAGCAGATTCCGCGCCCGTTTATCTTCATTGTCTGGAATTATTTACGAACGTTTTCTCGTCCGTTAGGGGAAGATGAGAAAACGCCCTTTCGTGTGACTGAATCACGATATTTTAAAGCACTTCATCCGCGTGTTGATTTACCTCCAACATTGACGGCGGCTGGGTGCATCAGTTGTCATCCGGGAGCAAGAGATTATAACTATCGGCGTTTAACCCCAGAGTGGGATGATTCACCGTAGGGATGTGGAAATATTATGGATTTGATGGTCATTTTTACACTGATAGAGCCTCTGATACCAAATACACTTTGAAAACCCCTTTTTGTCTTTTTGTTGTTAAGTTATATCTCTCCCCCCAGTTCGCGTATAAATTTATTTATCTTCCTTTCAGTTTCAGCAAGTTCAGTATCTAATTTAAGAAGCTTATTACCCAAACGTTTAATCTCAGCATCAAAATTAATCACAACTTCTGAGGGTAGCACATAGCGGCTGATATTGAGAGTGTAGTCATTGGCAGCTATTTCGTCAATAGAAACAACTTTGGAGTACTCTTCTTCATCTCGAAAGTCTCGGTATACGGTAACGATATGGTCAAGATGTTGATCGCTTAAATTATTTTTAGGTCTATCCTTTTGAAATTCATTTTTGGCATCAACAAATAATATTTTGCCTTTACGGTTTGCTGATTTATTTCGGTTGAAAATCACAATGGAACAAGGAATACCAGTGCTATAAAATAAGTTAGGGGCAAGACCAATAACCGCTTCGATCAAGTCATCTTCAATAATTCCTTTGCGGATTGAGCCTTCAGAGCCTCCACGGAATAGTACCCCAGGCGCTACTACTATCCCTGCCCGACCAGTGCTGTTCAGCGTGAAAAGGATATGCTGAATGAAAGCAAAATCACCACTGCTTTTGGGGGGAATTCCATAATGAAAACGTTCGTCAAAAAATTTAGCATTTTCATAGCCCCAGTTTTTAATATTGAACGGAGGATTAGCAATTACTCGATCAAATTGCATCAACTTCCCATTCTGTATCAGTTGAGGCTCGTTGATAACATCTCCTAGGCGGATATCAAACTCAAAAATGTCGTGCAACAGTAGATTGATTTTGGCAATGACCCAGGTTTCATAATTTGCCTCTTGCCCGTAGAGCAATAGGTTATTAGGATTATCTTTCTGCTGCTTTAGTTGACTTACACATTCGACTAGGAAACCTGCCGTGCCACACACTGGATCACAAATGCTCATTTTTTCTTGTGGTTTAAGCAAGCGCACTAATAATTTTTTTACCTGACTTGGAGTATAAAACTCTCCACCTCTTTTTCCTGCATCAGCAGCATCTTTTTCTATCAGATCTTCACAAAGTTCACCTAATGCTCCTTTTTTCAGGTTACTGTTACGAAAGCTTAACCTTGAAATATGCTGAATTAACTCAACCAAATAGTAGGATGCATTCCTAGAATTTCTGGCGGCATTTTTTTGAAAGGCATCTTCAAAATTAACACTAGTAAAAACTCCTTCAAGTTCTGAGTTGTAACCTTCAATGCTTCGAGCCACTTTATTAATTTCATTGCCAATATCATATCCATTTAGATGCTGTAAGTAAGACCAGCGTGAATTCTTAGGAACGAAAAAGCGATGTATACTCGGTTCGTTCCAAGCTAAGTCGTGATCAGCCGTTTCTCGTTCAATTCTCTCAGCCTCTTCTTCAAATACGTCAGACAACCGCTTAAGGAGTAATAGTCTAAACAAATACTTCTTGTAGTCACGAACGCCAAAAGCGCCGCGTAGTAGATCAGTAGCACTCTCAATTGCGCGTTCTAAATCTTCCATTTCAATCATGACTGTCTTCCTAAAATTTTAGAGAGGATAAATTCCGTTTGCTTTTGCCGAGTCTCTATTTTTTCTAAGGTTATTCGATTGGCGCGTTCGGTGGATAGAAAAAGTTGAGCTAGTTTATCCTGAGTTGCCAAGTCAGGTAGCGGAATTTTGAGCTTGCGTAGTTGAGTGAGCTTGATCAATTGCGTACCAATAGATGGTGCGTAATATTTTTTAAGTGATCGTGCAAGCCATTCTGAACGCATCACCACTGCTAAGTACACAGGATTAACTTTCTCCTGCCTAAGACGCAAGACAGCTAGGTTTTGACCTGCTACACTACCTTGTAATTGCTCTGTAACTACTGAAGCCTTTAACGGCGTACCTCGTATCGCAATGACCACATCACCAGTATTGAGCTTATGTTTATACAGGTTAGGTACGCTAAGCTGTTCTACGCTGAGGTCTTCCGTAACGTATAGCTGCTCAAGATTGCGTAAATTAACAATTCGTTCAGGTGAACCTTTCTCATCTCGGTAGCGGCTGAGCGCAATCCCTTGGAATAGCTGCTCTGCCAGACTATCGAGAGGCATAGATGCATCACTTAGCCCTAGGTGTGTCCTAATAGGTTGTCTAGGTTGTCCCATTTTTCATAAGTATTGCTATACTATCCATAGTATAGCAATACTTTGTTACTATGGATATTTTGGAGAAGGCGAGACATAACAAGGACTTAAGCGGTCGCAATCTTAGCGGTCACGACTTCAAGGATGGCGACCTTAGAAACTTCAAACTTAGAGGCACTCAGTTTAAGGGCAGCGATTTAAGTTACGCTGATCTGGATGGCGCAGAACTGTTTGATGCTCAGCTTTGTGATGCAACGTTAATAGGAGTAAAGTTGCGCGGCGCTCTATTGTCTGATGCTAATTTAAATGGTGCTGACCTAAAACGCGCTGACTTGAGGGGTGCTGACCTGAGCCGTGCTGACTTGAGTAGTGCTAATTTGAGTGGTGCTAATTTGAGTGGGGCAAAGGTGCATGGTGCTAAATTTGGGGGTTGCATTGGGTTAACTGATGATAGGAAGCGTGACCTGGAGAAGCGAGGCGGAATTTTTCAGGATTCTGAAACTGGAGGCAATTCTCTATTGAAGAAAAATAAAAAATGGTTAATGGAGCGCGTAATTGTACCACTTATCATTACTTCTATAGGTAGCGGCGGCTTAGTCGCTATTTATAATGGTATAAAGCATGAACCCCCTTCAGTGCCAACGCCTGTCTCTCCTGCCAAGCCCACCACTCCAGGAACTTCATCACCAAAACCCACGCCTACAACCCAACCTATGACTCCAGTAAATAGCCCATTGCGCTAATCTCGACAGCAACGAATTTTGAATCTTGATCAAAACAAACCAGAGAGTCGCTTTTGTGACTCTCTCGATTATCAGGGTGCATTCACTAATACTGCGTTATCAAGCTGAAGAAATTGGCGAATAGTTAGCAACTGGAGTTGAGATGATGAAATATTGACTTAACTATCGTCACAAGCTGAGAAAGACTAACACATATCCCAAAAATTCGATTTACTGATTTTCTATCGCGGGTAAAGCGTAAAAGCCTAAGTGATTGGCAACTGGACGTTCAACCATGGGAAGTTTGGTATGAATTGGCGCATTTACTCCCATTCCGGCATAAAACTATGGAACTAAAATCTAGTAATGATAAGAATTTCAGCCATTAACAGTACCTAATCTTATAGTGGGAAGGGAGTAGTACGGGGTGGGCGTAAGCTAATCAGCCGACTATAAAGTATTAGTGGGATGGCTAAGATACCCATACCCGCAATGATGAAAAATTGCTTCCAGTTAATCCCATTTCGGTGATTCATCGTTCTCGATTCATGATTCATTCGCACCCACTAAACTTGACTAACCAAGACTTGCGAAACCGCTCTTTTAAAGGTCAAAACCTCAACGGTGCAGACTTTAGCGGTTCAGATATTCGAGGTTGTGATTTTAGCTATGCTTCCTTAAAAGGAGCCAATTTTGAGCGAGTCAAGGTGGGTCAAACACTCAGACAGATCATCTTGGTACTAGGAGTGGCGATGATAAGCTGTTCGGCATTTAAACCTTAATATCAATAATGGGGAAATCTTTGTAGTGCGAGCATCTTGCTCGCTACTAATACCCAATTTAAATGCATGACAGCTTAGTGGCATTATTAGCAGCCGATGCGATCGCGCATACAATTTTTGGGGCTTTGGGTCAGATTCCGGGAGGTTCAACTTGGGCTTATATTCTAGCCTTATATATTAGTTTGGGAATTGCTGGGGCGGGTTCGGGAGTTAGGGAGATTACGGGTACAAAGTCTAGCGTCGGACAGATCGCCACCGTGATATCGGGAACAGCATCTGGTGCTTTGCTGAGTTTCTTCTACGCCGGAACCACCACTGACAACAACTCCCAAATCGCTACGGCGGCGGCGGTGTTGGGAGGAATAGTAGCAGCGATTGCGAGTTTCAAAGTGAGAAGTCGATTCGTCGCCATTGCGATCACAGTGGCGGGAACTCTCGCGGGGTATGGGTTTGCCTTTCTGGTGGGAACGAGTGCGATCGCGTATTTAAGCGTGCAAAAGCTAACTTTGGGAGTTGTCTGGAGTTGTTTATCGGTGAGTTTTCTCTGGCTGACGATGCACTCCCTGATCCTCGCGATTCGAGAAATTAAAGAGTTTTCGGGGACATGCTTTAGAGGTACTAACTTGACGAATGCTGTATTTGAGCCAAGTCTTAGAGAAAGTGCGATCGCTCCCCCCTTTCTAACTTCCGCTAGAATATTTAGGGGTAACAATAGCGAATGTCGATGAACGTGCAACTGGTCAATTCATTGGTGCAAATTATTGAATCCCTCACCCCAGAAGAACGCCGTTTGCTCCTTGAACAACTTAGTAACCAGCGAATTCAGGTGACAGCAGGGGTATGTGGTGGACACCCGTGCATTCACAACACGCGCATCCCCGTATGGACATTGGTGGCTTTTCGCCAGCAAGGGGCGGATGATCAGGAACTTCTGCGAAATTATCCGACATTGACGCAAGACGATCTGACGGCGGCTTGGGCATATTATAAACAGCATCCAGAAGAATGCGATCGCGTGATCGCGACGGTTGATCAGGATGGGGATGGTTAAGTTTTACTCGAATGAGAATTTTCCCCTGGATATTGTCCAGGAACTCCGCCAATTGGGTTATGATGTTCTCACCTCTTATGATGCAGGGCAAGCGAATCAAGGTATCCCAGATGACGAGGTTCTTGCCTTTGCCATCCAACACGAACGAGCCGTGATTACGCTCAACCGGGATGATTTTATTGAGTTACACCGTAGCGGTATTCCTCACCACGGTATCATTATCTGTAAAACGGATCGAGATTATCGCGGACAGGCACAAGCGTTACATAGTTACCTGCAAGAAGAACTAAACAACAACCCGGTGGGAACGTTGCGCGATCGCTTAATTCGAGTGAAAAAACAGAACCAGCCTAAATCCAGCCGTCAAGTGTTTGTGATCCAAGAATATACCCGGTGAGTCTTCCTCATCGCGACGATGCATTCTACTCTGCTACTCTTTATTCCTCTCTCCCTGGTAATTGGGTTACTTACCCTAACCCCTCCCTAACCCCTGGCTATGCTACCCAGTATCAACCCCCTTCGGATAGATTCTCCGCACGTCGGATCAGGTAATCGGCGTGGGTAAGTTTACCGGAGTACCGGGGGATGGGTTTTTTACCCCAATTGCACCCCCTATCTCTCTTGATGGAGGTTGTCATCTGATTCCCCGACTATCCTAAGCAGTATCTCAGGGTAAATCCCTGTTCATTAAACATCTTTGAGGCTTTAGTTGTAATTCATGCAATATCGAACAACAATAGGGTGGTCGCTTCTTACTTCGGGAATCGTAACCCTCTTGCTCAAGAGTTTCCCAGGTAACTCCCTTTGGTGGGGAATTGGCTTTCTCGTTATCGGAACTGTTATACTCTTGGCGCGAAAAGCCGTTTAGTGTTCCCGAAACCTCGCATTATTAGGCAAGATAACATCATTTTACTTGACCACCAGCGACAAGGGAATCGACCTGACAACGACAACATCCCGGAACTGTTTCTAAGTCCGGGATAAGGCGATCGCATCAGCCGAAAACTCAATTTAAAATTAAACCTCAGGCTGACACAGCCGCTAAACTGGCTGGAATTTTTCGCCCGACGGCGGCGGCGACGGGATGTAAGCTGTGAACTAATTGCACCATATCGTCTAACGATAACGCTTGACGGGCATCCGATACGGATTTTTCCGGTTCGGGATGACACTCGATGATTAATCCATCCGCACCTACTGCGACAGCCGCTTTCGCCAACGGGGAAATTAATTCCCGTTTGCCCGTGGCATGGGAGGGATCTACAATCACAGGCAATGAAGTCATCTGCTTAAGTGCCACAACTGCCCCCAAATCTAAGACATTCCGGGTATAGGTATCGAAACTGCGAATCCCCCGTTCGCACAGCACCACTTGAGAATTTCCATGACTGAGAATATATTCGGCTGCCATAACGAATTCTTCTATAGTCGCCGCTAATCCCCGCTTCAGCAGAATCGGTTTATCAACGTTACCCAAGGCTTTGAGTAAATCAAAGTTTTGCATATTACGACTGCCCACCTGAAGCATATCAGCATGGGCAGCGACTAACTCGATTTGGCTAATGGACATGACTTCCGTCACCACCGGAATCTGATGACGCGATCGCACTTGAGATAATATTTCTAATCCCTCTACCCCTAAACCTTGGAACGAGTAAGGGGAGGTGCGGGGTTTGAAAGCACCGCCACGCAACGCTTGAACCGGGGCGCGTTGCAGTTGAGTGGCAACCGTTTCCATCTGCGATTGACTCTCCACCGTACAAGGACCGGCAATTATCACCAATTCCTCACCGCCGAAAGTGATACGATCCGACAGATGAACCAAAGTTTGGCGATCGGATTGGGTGGCAAGTGTAGCATTCACCATCAGACTAATTCCTTTAAACAATGAGTGGACAATTAAAAAACCCGGTTCCTTGTGGGTTCCGGGTTCTGAGAAAATTTAACGCAGCATCACCTACCCGGAACTGCTTCCGAACCAAAAAAAGTAAAACAAGGTAAACCAGTGATTCAGGTAGGTTGTCATAGATACTCCTTAAAAAACAAAAAGACCGCAGCTTTCGCTCTGCGGTCCACCGGGGAGGTTCCATGAGGAACTCTGCTCACCTCCGGTGAACCTCCGTAAACCAAAAATAAAAGTAGTTGTTGCAGTTGAGCATAGCTGAGGGCTTTTTATGAAACGTTAACCAGATGTCTGTTACTGGACACGATAGCAAGCTGTTGTGGCTAAGTCAATACCTGATCGGGATCAAGTTTCTGTTTCCCACGGGTAGGGAGACAAGATGTAGGTTGGGTTAAGGACGAAACCCAACTCATATATATAGCGCTACGCGCCAGGGAATAGGCAATAGGCAATAGGCTTTCTTTGAAGACAAAAGCTTACCACACCATCAGCCAGATTGAGCAGGCAGGTGGCAAAGCTCAATTCTACCAGCATGATGTTGCCTCACCAGAGGATTGGCAACGAGTTTTAAATGATTTGAAAATTTGAAAAATAATAAATATAAGACTCAAAAGCGCAAACAATGACCCGAAATTTAACCGAACATACCGAAGGCAATGCCACATTTAAAATTGGTAATGCATTTTATCGCCCAGGGACGCAAGTGGTGCGAGATTTAGGGGTTTTAGCTGCAGCCATTTATAAGTTTCAAATCGGTCACTTACGAGTAATTGATGCGATGAGTGGCTGTGGAGTGCGTTCTCTACGCTATAGTTTGGAAAGTCAAGCGGATTGGATATGGGTGAATGAGGGAAATCCTGAGCTTAAGCCGATTCTACAGCAAAATTTAGCAGGCGCGATCGCAAGCCATAAAGCCACCCTTACCCATCTCGACGCCAATCAGGTCTTTTTTGAGTGCTATAACCGCCGAGACTACTACGATTTCATCGATGTGGATTGCTTTGGTTCCCCTACTCCCTATCTGGATACCAGCCTCTGGGCGCTGAAACTAGGGGGACTCCTCTATCTCACCAGTACCGATGGGCGCAAGCTGACGGGTCATGCTTCAGAAAGTAGTTTGGGTATTTATGGGGCATATCCCCGCAACCATCCCGCCGCCCAGGAACAAGGATTACGAGTGGTGATTGGTAAACTCCAGCAGCAAGCCATTGCCAAGGGTTTGGGGATTGAGCCGATTTTCTCCCTGTTTACAGGTCAAACCTATCGCCTGATGGTGCGTTTGGTCAAAACTCAGCCGTTGACGCTGCAAAATTACGGGTTTCTGGGTTATTGTCATCACTGTGGCAATTATCAAACTGTGTCCTGGCGTCAGTTAGGGCGTGTGGTTTGTGCTTATGACCAAAAATCCCTGACCCTGAGTGGTCCCCTGTGGCTGGGACTGTTGCATAATCAATCTTGGTTAAGGCAGATGCAGGGATTAGCTCAAAAGTGGCACTGGTCAAAACGGGTACAACTCCTCAGCCTCATGGAAGCCGAAGCCGATTTCCCGCCCTACTTTTATACCTTGGCGGAAATTGGACGCCGAGGGCGTTTGGATATCCCCAAACGAGAGAATCTGATTCAAGCATTGCGCGATCGCGGATATTTCGCCTGTGCGACTCATATTACACCCGGAGCAATTAAAACCAACGCCGATATTCACACTTGTATCGCTGTCGCCCTAAATTCTGTACACTGTACTAAGAAATGTTAACAAGCTTCAAACCCTTACGAAGGACGTAGCTTGCTTCTTTTCGGGAGCGAGTAGGGCAATGACAAATGACGAATTATTACCGTTGCACAAAAAAATTAACAAAATTCTCGCTCCAAGGAAAAATCTTAACTTTCATAAACTTTTAATTCATCGTGGTGCTAGAGTATAACGCTGAGTTGAAGCAAGATGTTATCTTGGAAATCGCCCAGTCCATTACCTATTGAAAACACTACCTTGAGAGGCTTCTCACCACGATGACTGCCATTTTAAAGGTTGGCGACCAAACCATCACGGCTGAAGAAGTAATTCCCCTGTTAGCCAAATATCAATTACTCCCTCAGTTATTGCGAGAAATCATTATTGATCAAGCCATTGCCACCATAGATTGTACCGACGAAGAAAAAAATGCTGCCTGCGAGCAGTTCTATACTAAAAATCAGCTAACTTCCGAGGAAGAGCGTCAAGCGTGGCGCGATCGCCAAGACTTAAGCTTAGAACAAGTTGAAGAGTTAGCGGTTCGGGGACTGAAGCTGGAAAAATTTAAACAGGCGACTTGGGGACATAAGATTGAATCCTATTTCCTCAAGCGCAAAGGACGGTTAGATCGGGTGATTTATTCCCTGATTCGGACAAAGGAGGCGGCGATTGCCCAAGAACTCTATTTTCGTATCCAAGAAGGAGAACAATCGTTTAATGAACTCGCCCGTGATTATTCCCAAGGACCAGAGGCGCAAACAGGCGGATTAGTCGGACCTGTGGAACTGAGTACACCCCACCCCACCTTGGCGCAAATGTTAACCGTTAGCCAACCGGGTCAACTTCTACCCCCTACCCGCTTGGGGGACTGGTTTATCGTCATTCGTTTAGAAAAATTTTTACCCGTACAACTAGATGATGCCATGCGTCAGCGACTCCTAGATGAAATGTTTACCACCTGGTTAAAAGAGCAACTGCGACAACAGATATCCTTAGGTACACCCGTTCAATCCTAAACCCTGTCCAGACGTGCCATGGCACGTCTGGAACAATGCTATTCCCTGAGGCTTGCCCATGACCTACACAAAGACAACGATTCAGGATTTTCTGGCGGATATCGTTCCCTTCAATCAACTTGAAGCTTCGACCCTAACCAAGTTGGCGGAAAAAAGTCAACTACTGCGCTATCGCATGGGTCAACCGATCCTGGTGCGAGACAAAATGCCCTCTCAAATCTCGATTCTCTATGAGGGAAAGGCGCGGCTTTTAAGCTACGAACAAACCACCCAAAAACCCGTCACTCTGGACTTGTTGAAACCGGGCGCGATTCTGGGTTGGGTGAGTCTGATCCGGGGTATCCCTTGTGAAACCGCGATCGCATCGACGGAATCGGTTTGCTTAACCATCCCCACAGGTCAGTTTTTATCGTTGATGGCACAGGAACCCAACGCTACCGCCGCGTTCCAAAACCAGTGCAGTGTCATCGAAGCCTTCGAGTTAATCGGCGCGGAGTTGGTGCGCCAAGCCAGTGGGATTATGAATCTCAAAGAACTGGCAAAAAACGCTTACCCAGATGCCGAGGTGCGTTACCTCTATCCCATGACAGACGCCACGGAACTCCTGACACCAGATCGGGTGTGGTTTGTCAGTGGCGGGAGTGTCGTCAAAGATTTTCCCGTGGGAAGTCGGCTGACGCCCGAGGCAATTTCTCAGGGATTGGACATCCAAGGATCTACCCCCGCCCGGATTGTCGGGTTTCGCGAATCGGATTTAGTCGGGGAAGGTGAAACTGAACCCCCTACCGCCCCAGTTACAGTAGTTGGTGAACAAACCCCCCTCACCACCGACGATGACCCCTGGCTGGATGATACCGATGGCAACGATAGTATCCCCTATGCCCCCGATAAACCGCCAGAAGCCACCGAGGACGTCGATCAAACCTCTGACCAACGCCGCAAATATCCCCATGTCCGAGGGAAGGGACTCCTCGATGGGACCCTCGCCTGTTTCCAAATGCTGAGTAAGTATTTAGAGATGCCCTTTCGCCGCGATGTGATTCGTCGGGTACTTAATGAACAGATGCAGCGAACTGGGGGTCTTTCCTTGCCTCTATGCGGGGCGGTGGCGGATTTAATCGGTTTACATGCCCAATTGGTAAATGTACCGCCCCAATCGATTAGTCGCCTGCAAACCCCCGCCCTGGTTCCTTGGTATGAAGGCTTTGCCGTTCTCTATGAAGCCAAGCCACGGGAATTGCTGCTGGGCGTGCCAGAACTGGGGATTGTCCGCCGCAAACCTGCTGATTTACTGGATAGTTTACCGAGAAGCGAAGACGGGCAGTCACCGGAAGCGATCCCGGTGCTGCTGGTACAACGGACGAAACATACGCCGAAGCAACGGTTTGGTTTGCAGTGGTTTCTGCCGTCGCTGGTACGCTATCGCCGCGTCTTAATCTTGGTGTTTATCGCCTCGTTTTTTGTGCAGCTATTTGGATTGGCGAATCCGTTGATGATTCAGGTGATCATCGATAAGGTGATTGTGCAGAACAGTATTGATACGCTGCATGTACTGGGGTTGTTCCTGGTGATCATTGCCGTTTTTGAGGCGCTATTAACCAGTTTCCGAACGTATCTATTTGTGGATACCACGAACCGGATTGACATGCATCTGGGATCGGAGATTATTGACCACTTAGTCCGCTTACCGTTGCGGTATTTTGAACGGCGTCCCGTGGGGGAACTGGCAAGTCGAATTAATGAGTTAGAAAATATTCGGCAGTTTCTCACCGGAACGGCGTTGACGGTGGTGTTAGATGCGGTGTTTTCCGTGTTGTACATCGTAGTCATGTTTATTTATAGCTGGGTGCTAACCATTGTCTCCTTGGCGATTATTCCCCTGTTTGTGTTGTTAACCGTCATTGTTTCACCGATTGTCCGTCGCCAACTGCGAACCAAAGCCGAACGGAACGCCCAGACTCAATCCTATTTAGTGGAAGTCATGTCTGGGATTCAAACCGTCAAAGCGCAAAACATCGAGTTGCGAACGCGCTGGCAATGGCAGGAACGCTATGCCCGGTATGTATCGGCGGGGTTCAAGACGGTGTTAACGTCCACAACGGCGGGTTCAGCGAGTAATTTTTTGAATAAACTCTCCGCTTTGTTAGTGCTGTGGGTGGGGGCTTATCTGGTGTTAGATGGGCAGTTAACCTTGGGGCAATTAATCGCTTTCCGAATTATTTCCGGCTATGTTACCAGTCCCCTACTCCGGTTAGCCCAACTGTGGCAGAATTTCCAAGAAACGGCGCTATCCTTGGAACGGTTAAGTGATATTGTGGATAGCCCTCAAGAAGCGGATGAAGAGGATCGCTTAAATATTCCTATGCCGCCAATCAAAGGGGAAGTGGAGTATGAAAATCTCTCTTTCCGCTTTGGCACCAGTGGTCCTTGGCAATTAACCAATATTAACCTGCATTTTCCGGCTGGTATATTTGTCGGGATTGTCGGTCAAAGTGGTTCCGGTAAGAGTACGTTAATGAAACTATTACCCCGCCTCTATGATGTCGATTCCGGCAGAATTCTAATCGACAACTACGATATCTCCAAAGTTGAACTCTATTCTCTGCGTCGTCAGGTAGGGATTGTACCCCAGGATAGTCTGCTGTTTGATGGTACGGTACAAGATAATATTGCCCTGACCAATCCCGATGCTAGCGCCGAGGAAATCATTGAAGCCGCCAAAGTCGCTGCCGCTCATGACTTTATCATGGGCTTGTCCAGTGGTTACAATACAAGAGTCGGGGAGCGGGGATCATCCCTATCAGGGGGACAACGCCAGCGGATTGCCATTGCCCGCACGGTACTACAAAATCCGCGACTCTTAATTTTGGATGAAGCCACCAGCGCCCTTGACTATGACACCGAACGGCAAGTTTGTTTAAATTTAATTGAAGCCTTCAAAGGACGCACCGTCTTTTTCATTACCCACCGTTTAAGTACCATTCGCAACAGCGACATCATTTTAATGATGGATAAAGGCTCAGTCGTTGAACAAGGAACCCATGACGAACTGATGGCACTGCAAGGGCGCTACTACTGCCTCTATCAACAGCAAGACGCTCAACTTTAATGGTCATTCATCATGCTTATGTTAGTAGCCAGTAAGCAAATAACGAATGACAACTGACGAATGACGAATGACGAATGACGAAGGACTAACTATATCATGAATCAACGCAACGGATCATCCAGCCAACCCCTTGCCACGCGATCGCCCGCACAGTCGGTGAAAACCGCAACCAAAGCCGGAACCACCCGTCGAACCAATCAACCGCCGGAATTTGATCAACCCGTTATCCTGCAACAATCTCCCCTGTGGCCCCGAATGATTGTGGTAGCGATTATTGGGGTGACGACATTAAGCGTCGGCTGGGCGTGTTTGGCGAAAATTGAAGAAGCCATTCCCGCCCAAGGCAAACTCGAACCCAAAGCGGCTGTCAAGGAAGTCCAAGCCCCTCAAGGTGGGGTGGTTAAATCGGTGGAGATTGAAGAAGGCGATCGCGTCGAAAAAGGGGATACCCTACTCACCTTCGACCAAACGGCGGCTCAAGCTCAATTTAAATCCCTCCAGCAAATTCGCGCCGCTTTAATCCAAGAAAATCAATTTTATCAGGCTCAGATGACGGGCAAAGCCGTTCCCATTGACCCCGAAAATCTGCCAGAGAAACTCCCGCCCCAAATTGCCTCACTGACCAAAAATCGGGCGGCTTTAGTGGCAGAAAAGAACTTTTATCAAGCCCAACTCACCGGAAATCCAGCCGGATTAACTCTAGCCCAACGGCAACGCTTACAGGCAAGCCAAAACGAGTATAACTCTCGTGTCGCGGCAGCCGATTTAGAAGTCGAACAACTCAACCGACAACTGACTCAAACCCAAATCCAACTTGCCGATGCGGTACAAGTGTTAGCCTTTAACCGAGAAATTACCGATCGCCTAGAAAAACTGTGGCGAGAAGGTGCATTCGGCGAACTCCAGTATCTGCGTCAGAAACAAGACACCGACAGCAGTGCCGCCGAAGTAGCCCGTTTGAGACAAGAACAGGAACGGTTAGATAAAGCGATTCAGCAAGCCCAGGAACGCAAACAAAACACCATGGCGCTCTCAGAAGAAGAACTGCGAACGCTAATTGCCCAAAACGAACAACGGATTGCTGAAATTGACAGCCAACTCACCAAAATTATTGTTGAAAACCAAAAACGTCTCCAAGAAATCGAAAGTCAACTCAGCCAAATCCAGGTAACATTAACCAATCAGGAATTACAGGCACCTGAAGGCGGCATCGTGTTTGACTTGCAAGCCAGTCCTGAATTTGTGGCAAACACCAGTGAGCCAGTGCTGAAAATTGTGCCGAATGACACACTCGTTGCCAAAGTTTATATCACTAACCAAGACATTGGTTTTGTCAATGAAGGAATGCCCGTGGATGTCAGGGTTGATTCCTTCCCCTATAGCGAATTTGGGGATGTCAAAGGCAAGTTAGTCCAGATTGGTTCGGATGCCTTACCCCCCAATGAAGTCTACCCCTTCTATCGTTTTCCTGCCGAAATTCGCATGGATAGACAAACAATATCCGTCAACGGCAAAGAAGTTCCCTTACAATCGGGGATGTCGATAAGCGCTAATATCAAGGTACGCAAGCGCCCTGTGATTAGTATCTTCAGCGACTTGTTTATGCGGAAAATTGATAGTGTAAAAACGGTACGATAAAAAAGTTTTGAGTGTGTAGGGGCGGGTTTAGGGACTTTCTTTTCGCTATTGATAGTAACTTTTGTCCAAAACCCGCCCTGACTAAGTGCTGAGTGTGGAGTTTTGAGAAGGTTGTAGGGGCGGGTTTCACTATTAAGGTTTTTTGCCACCCGGATGTGACTAAACCCGCCCCGACTAAATTCAAAGAGCGATCCCCAGCGCTAGTATGAAAGGCAGAGCCTCCCTAAAAGCATTCCCTTCTCAAGCCTGGAAACGAGGCTACGGAGAGCTTCCCTGTTCCCTGTTCCCTGTTCCCTTAACGCATGAGCTACTGTATTAACCTCACCTGTCAATCTCCCCAAAACCAGAATGGGAGTAGGGTTTGCCAAAACTGTGGGGCAAAATTACGACTAGGCGATCGCTATACACCTATTCGCCAAATTGGTCAAGGGGGTTTTGGGAGAACCTTCTTGGCGGTGGATGAATATAAACCCTCGAAACCCCATTGTGTGATTAAACAGGTTTTTCCTCATATTCACGGAAGTCAAAACCAACAAAAAGTAGCAGAACTCTTTGAACAAGAAGCCGTGCGCTTGGATGAATTAGGTAAACATCCCCAAATTCCGGAACTCTTGGCGCATTTTGAAGCAGAGGGTTGTCAATATTTGGTGCAAGAGTTTATTCCGGGACAAACTTTAGCTGAAAAACTGGCTCAAGCGGGTAGTTTTGATGACACTCAAATTATTAACCTGTTGCAGGATTTATTACCCGTCTTACAATTTATCCACAACCAACAGGTAATTCATCGAGATATTAAACCCGAAAATATTATTCAACGTATTCCATCTTCTCCATCTCAACTGACTCAAATTTCAGCAACCTCTCAGACAGAATCTGTCACCTCTTTCCAAACGTCTGCCCCTAAACTGGTACTGGTGGATTTTGGTGCCTCTAAGTTTTCCCCTAGAACCGCCCTATCGGTTACCGGAACCGTGATTGGCAGTGCCGGCTATACCGCCCCGGAACAAGCCGCCGGGAAAGCCGTATTTGCTAGCGATATCTATAGTTTAGGTGTAACTTGTATTCATCTTTTAACCAAAACTGATCCCTTTGATTTGTATTCATTCGATGACGGGGTTTGGGTATGGCGAAATATTCTTAACCATCCAATCAGCGAACGGTTAGGTTGTATTCTGGATAAAATGTTGCAAGGTGCGACAAAGCAACGTTATCAGTCAGCGACAGAAGTTCTCCATGACTTAGAGACGATGACAAATCCGCCTTCATTATCTCTGTCTAAAACATCTTCCTTACTTCCAATAAAAAAAGAACTGATTGTCGCTAAACTGGGTGAGGCGAATTATCGACGTATCCGGGATGCGATTAAACAGGCGGAACCTCAGACGCGCATTATCGTGCGTCCCGGTTTCTATCAGGAAAGTTTAGTGATTGATAAGGACGTGGAAATTGTGGGACAGGGACAACCCGAGGATATTATTATCGAAAGTCGATACCAACCTTGTCTGCAAATTCAGACCGAACAAGCCGTTGTTCGCGGCTTAACCCTGCGTCATCAAGATTGGTTTAATGTACAACAGGCAAATGGGATGGGGCGTTTAATTGGTGAACCCTTGCTGAAGCCCTATGCCATTGATATTCCTCAAGGGCAATGTATTTTAGAGGACTGTACGATTATATCCAACGGTATTGCCTGTATCTATATTCATGGCGCGATCGCGAATCCCAAAATCCGCCATTGTCAGATCCAGGGAGGGGCAATGTATGGGATTTTAGTGAGTCAGAATGGTCAGGGATTAATCGAACACTGTACCCTCTTTGGGCATCAAACAGGTGTTTACATCCTTAAAGGCAGTCATCCCACGCTACAGCACTGCAAAATTTATAGAATGCAGCAGGATGGCGTATTTATTGGTTCGGATTGTAAAGTGACGTTAGCCGCCTGCGATATTGGCGCAAATGGGGGAGTTGGCGTCACAATTAAAAAAGAGGGTAATGCTAAGATTTGGCAATGTCAGATTAATCGGAATCAGGCACAAGGAATTTATGTCGAATCCAATGGTGCCGGTCCAATTGAAGCGTGCGATTTGAGTGGGAATCGGGGTGGGGCGTGGTATATTGCGCCCCAGTGTTCGGTAAATCGGCATGGGAATCGTGAGTAGAAGACGCGCCATATTCATGCAGCAAGCCCTATCTACTTCTCGACATTTTCCCCCTCATCCCCTAACCCCTTCTCCCACCCTCACAAGGGTAGGTTTTTTACATTGACGGTATAATGGAGGTAAGACTTGGAAGACCTGGAGGGAAAGTGGACAAGGAAGAAGACCAAAAAACCATCAAAACTCATGAAGATCTAATTATTTATCAAAAAGCGTTTGATG
>NZ_JAVKEA010000195.1:0-45495 GCF_040221695.1 Coleofasciculus sp. E2-BRE-01
TGCTTTCACCCCAGCACTTGAGGGGATGGGCTTACACCATCATGTTCCGCTCAGTTATCTATCTGGATAGTGGTTAATCCAGTAGCTGACCATCCTCTACAATGCTTATACAGCAATGGTTTCGGTCAAACGAATCGCACAATTCCAAGCATGACGGGAAACACCAGCGTGTTTGGCTAATGCCGTTCGCTGCAAGTTATTCAGCCTTAGCTCTGTTTTGAATCCTAATAACATTGACACCCATTCAATGTGACACTGTTATTATACAACCATAAGTTTTTGAAGGAGATTGAAACTGACAGAATCTCTATGTCTGATTGGAGGAAAACCTAGCTTTTAAGCTGGATTAGTTGGGTTTCCTTCGTCAACCCAACCTACAAGCATTACATCATGGGACTTTAGCTTAATTCATAAGACTTTATTATCACTCTAAGTACGGGAGAGCCAACATTGTAGGGGCGACCTCGATGAGCTTCCCCTGCTTTTCACCTTAAGTTGACACCAATGGTAAGCGGGTCACCCCTACAGAGAAAAATTGGCTAGGAACTAGAAATCAGTAAAGGTGTAGCCGACGCCAAGGATAATCCCAATATCGGTCTGATCTTCGATAAAACCAATATTAATTGACCCGTTGGCGACAAAGGAACGCGACAAGGGTACATCCACACCCCCCGTCAGTAAAAATCCGATATTGTCATCGCTATCCGTTGACAAAGCAACACCTCCGCCTAAAAACGGCGCAAAGCGCACAGGTTCAAAGGGATCAACACGGGGAATAATAAAGTCGTAAGTCAAGGGAACCATAAAGAGTGCATCATCGCCAACGATTACACCAGGTCGCAGGGATATATTACGAGACAAACCAATTTTGCCATTTATAACAAACCCAGCATCCCCTAACGCCGTCTCACCTCCATCGTCAGCATCAGCTTCAGTGACATCATCCTCTTCGGTTAAACCAATGTTGATACCAATCCCTAAATAGTTGGGAACGCCGCGAGTTCCTCGGCGGATATCCAAATCGGTTTGAGCCAAAGTCTGTGACTCATTCAACACGATTTCTGCGTCCTGAGTCGGCTGTAGAGTCAGCGCATCAGCCGATGAGTTCAGTGATTCGGGGACAGATTGAGTCGCGATCGCATCTTCTGAACTGATACCCTTTAGGGATGAGGCTGGAGAGTCTGCAAGGGTTGGATTAACCGAACTCTGGGTCGTGGCTGAATTGCCAGTGAGTCCTTTACTCCAGGACACCGAGGGCGTTGGTGAGTCTACCGTAGCACTGGGTATCGGTGTGGCTTCTGGGAATGAAGACTCAGCCGGGAGATTAACTGCATCCTGAGTTAATGTCGGATCACCTTTCAATCGATCAACCCAAGCATTAGCGGGTTCAGCCGTCCCCTCGGTGCGTATCTCAGCCGCAATGGATTCTAGGCGAGTCAATGATTCCCCTGGACTGGATACTTGAGCGTGAACAGGTAAGGGATGGTTCCCCATGGTGACTACCCCTAAACCAACGCCGTAAGTAACGGAGCGTAAAAGATTATGTTTCAAGGTCACTCCTCAACAAAAGATGTAAAGATTGAAATCAGCAAAACCGATTTGCTTATTATTGTCTAGGATTGCCGTTTCCTAGCCACTAAGTCAATATACTCATTGCTTGTACAACCTTTTGAGAAATAAAAGGGAGAAGGTCTTGATTTTGACGATGAGTTTGGCTTTGTGTGAATACAACCAGGAGATACGGTAATATTGATGGGATTTCGATGTAAGCCGCATCATGGCGCATTTGAGATGAACAGCCGGATTTAGACCATAACTGAGCCTCTGGCGGCAGACCACCGCCTAAGAATCCGGTAATCTGATGATTATCATCTTGGACATCGGCTGGCTTCAGATTGTGTTTAAGCAGACTCATCATCACCTGCGATCGCACTCCAGAAACCGCCACCCCACCCACGATACTATGGAGGAGCCGTGCTGTGGCATTCGTGGTTAACATATTGCGATTTTCCATCAAGGTTCCCATAAACAGCCGTTCCCGACCATAGGGTCCATCACTCCAGGTTTTTTGATTGACGTTAATCGACTCTAAGTCTTGCCAACCGAGGGATTGAAAGTAACGATTAACAATATTACGTTGTAGCGTCCAGGTTTCAAAGGGACCAGGGGTTAACCCTGGACCACTGGTGGTTCCACTCAAGACATCGACGACTAAACTTAAAGCATCATGGCTAGCATCAACCATCATCGCCCGAATCGCCCGTTCCAGTTCATCCGATGATTCAACCATGGCGCTTTCTAACCATTCTTGGATGGCGACCAGATAAAATAGGGCAACCAAATCGGCTGGATAAATTCGCTCAACCCCTCGATAACTAAAGCCTCGGATAGGATACTTCCAAAATTCATCCGCCGAAAGCGCCCCCCCTGTATTGACTGGAACGGGGGGATCATAGACCATCCAAGTGAGAGCGATTTGATTGCGGGCGAGTCCAGGAAACTCTAACCAAACGGCGTCGAGAATCTCTGTGCCAATTTTTTCCAGTTGGTCGTCCTTACGAAAGAATGTCATAATTTGCTCTCAACAAGTGATGTCAACGCTTACCAATATGGTGGTACTTCCAGAATTATCTGCATTAAAACATGGTGAGTACATCTGCCGTGTTAATTTAGACCTCTATGATTCTCCCGCCTGTGCGAGTTTAGCCACTCAAGCGGCGGCTGGACGCCATTTACACCCCTTGTTATCGACAGCCAGGGAACAAGCGGTAGAGGTGCAGTTATGTGAGGATGGATATCAGGCTTGGTTACGAGTCGAGGATCTCAGTCAACTGGAAATCGCCCCTCAACCTTATCATGCGATCGCACTCTCCCGCCCTCAAATCCAAGACCGACTCCCAGAGGTGATAGCGTTTACGAAGAAAGCCATGCATCAGCCGAATTATTACCTTTGGGGAGGGACAGTTGGACTCAATTATGATTGTTCAGGATTGATGCAAGCAGCATTTGCGGCGTCGGGAATTTGGTTACCTAGAGATTCCTATCAGCAGCAGGCGTTTACTCAATCAATTCCTTTAGCAGAAGCGCAAGCGGGTGATCTGGTTTTCTTTGGCACACCTGAGAAAATCAATCATGTGGGTCTTTTTTTAGGCGATGGCTATTATATTCACAGTTCGGGGAAAGAAGACGGTCGTAATGGGATTGGAATTGATCGGCTTTCGGCTCAAGCAGATAAGGTAAGTCAAACCTATTATCAGCGATTTAGAGGAATAGGGCGGGTTATTGCTAGTTATTGTGCCTGATAAGTGGGTGGACACAATTAAAGTTAACGGTTGAGATTAGGGAACAGTTAACAGGGAACAGGGAACAACTTTAATTATCCCCACCTACTTGTTTTTTTTTACGTTCCCTGTCCGTAGTAAGCACTTTAGTGCTTATTAATAAAGTAAAGTATTAAGGCACTAAAGTGCCTACTACAAACAACGACTAACTTAATTCCCAATCTAGGCAAAATTCTCCCGGACGCCCCCAGGGATAGACGGCACAGTTAATCCCATCACTGCCATGATAATATTGACAAACCTTACAGGGTTGAGACTGTTCTAATTTTCCCCGTAAACTACTCCACTTCTGCTCAACCGTTAAGCGGTAATGATTGGCTCGTAGGTGATATGGGTCAATTGTCAAGGCTTTTTCAAAAGCTGTCAACGCCTTTTCATAGAGTTTAATAATTTGGGAACCATACTCAGTCCAAGGTTGGACACGGCATTCATAGAGTTGAATAATCTTGAAAATAAGAATACCATAATCTGTCCAGGTATCAGCCGAAGCCATTTGCGGTTCTTTTTTCGTATCCAGTAACACTCGTTTCAGGGTATCTAGCAATTCTCTCGGTTGCCAAGGTTTACCGACATAAGCCTCAGCGTGTTTAATACCGTAGGAAAGGGCTAAACGCTGTCCTTTTCCAGTTAAAAGAACCACGGGAATATTTTGGGTGTGGGGATTTGCCTTGATTAGGCGACAAACTCTGTAGCCATCAATCCGGGGAATCAACAGATCCAATAGCACTAAATCGGGAGAATTGCTCTGAATTTTTTGGAGTGCTTCTACACCATCACGGGCTTGAATGACATTCCACCCACTCCACGTTAACTGCTGAGAAACGCATTCCCGCTGGCTGAGAGAATCTTCGACAACTAAAACAGTATTCATTGAGAACAACCTGCTGACTGGAGGGAAGCTTTCGTGCGACTAGCGCAGATTAGATTAAGTGTACCCATTTCTTCCAGGTTTCTTATCACCCCTGATAGAATTGCCGTTTCAGCACGCGATCGCACGATTTTATGGTATAGTTTTTCCCATGGGAAAATGTGCCTGCCTATAGGCTCTACAGCAGCACTTTCAGATAAGGACAGTAGAAAGCGCGATTGCCTTCGGCAAAGCGCGAAGCTAATCACACAAATTATATCTTGGTTTTATTACCGCTTTATTTGACAATTCAGCCAAGATACAGAAAAAACAAATTGACTCGTAGGGGCGGGTTTTACCGTTACCTGTTCCCAGAAACCCCTCAATTCAATAAACCCGCCCTGACCCCAAGTTTGTTGGTCAAGTTCGGTGAACTCTTTTGCCCAGGGTTGGTCTTTGGCTAAAGCCCCTACTACGAGCAGAATTTTCCTTATCGGCTCACCAACCCAGAGCGATCGCGTAAAATGTTAAAGACCGTTTGTTATACCAGCTAGGATGGCTCAAGACTGGGTAAAACAGAAGACTAGGACAAGTAAAGAGCTACAATCCATAACCTATTATGGGATTCTGGGGGTACACCCTAGCGCATCTGCTCTAGATATCCGTCGTGCCTATCGGGAACTGAGTAAACGTTACCATCCCGATACCACCGACTTACCAAAGGAAACGGCAAAGACGAAGTTCCAACAACTTAATGAAGCCTACGCGACTCTGAGTAGTCCAGAACGGCGAATCCTGTATGATCAAACTATTCGCTATTCTCGTGTCAACGTCATTCAACCTCCACCCGGATTGAACCGTCCCGTTGTGCGATCGCGCGTTGATCATTCATCCTCGGCTTACCTTGACCCCCCAGACCGTCCTCTCTCCGCGGGCGAGTTATTTGCCCTATTTATTTTGGGGATAACTTTCGTGGGATGCTTGGTACTGGCAATTGTGATTGGCTTAACCCGAGGAGACAATGCCTTTCAAGTATCTGGGATATCTCTATTGAGTCGAGTCACCACGCCACCCCTAACTCAACTACAGCGAATCCCTCGATATCCCCCTTCTAACCAACTTTTCGCCCCATCTAATCCACCGTCAATCCCTGTTTTTGTTTCATCCCTCAATCTATGAAAACTTCTATGGTACTTCCTTCATCTGACACTCCTCTCTATAACCATCCCCTTCCTGAAATCGAAAATTGGCTCCGTTCTCAAGGATGTCAACAAGATAGCAACGAACTCAATTGCTGGCGCGTGGAACGACCCAATTGGCAAGCCGAACTCTGTCTGGAAGTTGAGGAATTAGCCGTGCGTTACATTAATGCGGCGGAAGGACAACGGGACATTATGCGTTCTTTCAAGTATTCCCTCAGTCGCGAAGACGTAGAAGCAGCGGTTTTCTCTGGTCCTTAAAATTCTAAATTCTCAGAGTTAATTTTTGAATGATTAACTGACAATTCAGACGCGCCATTGCACGCCCGTAACAGTCAAAACTCAAAACTTAAATCTCAAACCTTCCCAAAACGCCGCTCTCGTTTCTGATAAGCAATTAAAGCTTGATGAAACGCTTCGCGGTCAAAATCGGGCCAAAAAGCGTCGGTAATATAAAATTCAGCATAAGCCATTTGCCAGAGGAGAAAATTGGACAAACGCATCTCTCCACTGGTGCGGATTAGCAAATCAGGATCACCAATATTGGCGGTATAAAGATGGCGAGAAAACAGCGCTTCATCAATATCCTCCGGTTGAATCTCACCCTGCTGAACCTGAGTCGCAATTGCCCGACAAGCGTGCAAAATCTCTTCCCGTCCACCGTAATTAGTCGCCACGGTAAATTGAATCCCGGTATTATTTTGCGTTTGGATCATCGACCGTTCGATTTGATTTTGCAGGGATTGGGGTAGCGCTGTTAAATTACCCACAAACTGAATGCGTACATTCTCCTCCATCATCTCTTTGAGTTCTCGAATTAACACCCGCTCAAACAGCGTCATCAAAAACTCAACTTCTTCGATAGGACGTCCCCAATTTTCGGTAGAAAAGGCATAAGCAGTCAGGGCTTGAATACCCCAATCATCACAACAGCGCAACAACTGTTTTAATGTGTCTACGCCTCGGCGATGACCCATAATCCGAGGAATACCTCGGCGTTTTGCCCAACGACCATTGCCATCCATAATCACCGCTACATGTTTGGGTAGGCGTTCCTGGTCGAGATCGCTTGGTAATTCTTTTAGTATCGTTTGCATAATAGTTGTATAATAATAGTCATTTCTTTTTTCGAGAAGTCGATGACGGCAGACGCAGCAAACGCGAAATGAGTAGCCGTCCCTGAGACTTAACTTGGCGACCTAAACTGCGTAAACTGGGGGCAACTGCCTCACGGTCAACAGCCGTTGAAAATCGAGCCTCTAACAGTTCTTTGAGTTTACTACTGGTTAAGGGTCGGTTTAGTCCGCCGCGTTCTGCCAATGAGATAGAACCCGTTTCTTCGGATACAACAATACAAAGGCAATTTTCGACTCGCTCAGTAATTCCCATAGCGGCTCGATGGCGTGTGCCAAGTTGTCGTGAAGCCGTTCGCTCTGACAGAGGTAAAATCACGCCCGCTGCGGCGACGCGAGACCCCCGAATCAATACTGCCCCATCATGGAGTAATGTGGTCGTCTGGAAGATGGTTTGCAGCAGTTCTTTAGACAGTTCAGCATTTAACTGTACCCCTGGTACAGAAAAATCTCGCTCGTCAATAGTTCCATTGGTCTCCATAATTATCAATGCGCCAATCCGATTTTGGGATAATTCTTTAACCGCATCGACAATTTCATCTGTAACGCTATCTGCTTTAGGGATAGGGCGGCGTTGGGATTGAAACAACTGCCGAATTTCTCCCCGCCCGACTTGTTCGAGAAAACGGCGAAATTCTGACTGAAAGATTACAGCCATCGCCACAGCCGAACCAACCACCAATTTTTCTAACACAAAACTCAACAGGGTCAATCCTAGTCGATTACTGACCGCTGCCGCTAGCATCAAGACGATTAGCCCCCGAACCATCCACAAGGTACGACGCTCCCCGATAATGAGGAGAACCATATAGGTGAGGGCTAGAACCAATCCGACATCAACGCTGTCCAGCAATAAGGATTGAACCCAGCCAGAGTCAGGAAAAGAACCCGACGACGACGCAGGCATTGAACTTAATTAAACGTTTAGCAACTGAGAGCTTGACTCTGGCTTGATTGTAACGAGATTAGGCGGGGAGTTGTCATTTGTCATTCGTCCTTTGTCATTCGTCCTTGGTTATTTGCTCCCCCATCTTCCCCAGCTTCCCCAGCTCCCCCAGCTCCCAGACGCGCCATGGCGCGTCTCTACATTGCTCCTTCATCCCTAATTCTGGGATACAAGTCGTTTCGGTAAATGATCAAACCGGATCAAGTCTTGATAGGTTTCTCGCTGCACAATTAATTCAGCTTTTCCATCCTTAACTAACACCGCTGCAGGTCGAGGTACACGATTATAGTTAGACGCCATGCTGTAATTGTATGCCCCAGTTCCCATAATCACGAGCAGATCCCCAGGTTGGGTTTCGGGTAATTGGGCATCTTTGAGTAAAATATCCCCGGATTCGCAATGTTTACCCGCAATCGTGACGGTTTCAGTTATCGGTGCTGACATACGATTGGCAACGACTGGACGATAGACTGATTGATAAGTAATCGGACGTGGATTATCAGACATTCCCCCATCAACCGCCAGATAGGTTCGCGTTTGCGGGATCTCCTTACGGCTGCCGATGGTATACGCCGTCACACAAGCGGGTCCAATAATCGATCGCCCGGGTTCGGATAATAACCGGGGTAAGGGTAACTGCTGCTGGTTACAAGCATTAACCACGGCTTCACAAACCCCCTTAACCCAAGCATCAATCGTGGGGGGATCATCGTCTTCGGTATAGCGAATTCCTAAGCCGCCGCCGACATTCAGTTCTTGAATGGATAGATTGAACTGAGCGGCTTTCTGGAGATAATCGACCAAAACCGCTCCCAAGTCTTTGTGGGGTTGACGCTCAAAAATCTGTGACCCAATGTGAGCGTGTAAACCAATACAGTCGAGAATAGGGTTTTGACTAATGAAGGCAAAAACGTTATCTAGAGTGTGGGGATCAAAACCAAACTTGCTATCCAGGTGTCCTGTGCGGATGTAGTCATGGGTGTGACACTCGATCCCTGGAGTGATCCGAATCATGATCCGCACCTGGGTATCCGGAGAGGTTTTTTTTGCCAAATCTGCCAGAGTTTCTAACTCCAACTGATTATCCACAACAATCGTGCAATGGCTTTCAATCGCAAGCTGGAGTTCAGCGATAGACTTGTTATTGCCGTGGAAATACAGCTTATCGGCTTGTACCCCAGCTTCTAATGCCGTGTAGAGTTCGCCTCCGGATACGACATCAACACCCAAACCTTCCGATGCCGCGATCGCACAAATCGCTAAACAATTCCAGGCTTTTGAAGCATACAGCACTAGGGTATCACCGGGATAATAACGGGCAAAAGCATCCCGATACTGGCGGCAAGCCGTTCTTACCGTGACCTCATCTAGAATATAAAGGGGAGAGCCAAATTCCTCGATTAAACCCTTGACATCACAACCGCCAATTTCTAGACAGTCTTGGCTGTTAACGGTAGCGGTAAGCGGCAACAGTTCCTGATTGGGAGAACGACTATCGGGATGAGAGTTCGCTGAGAGATATCGCTGTCCAGAGTTTTGCACCTGAGTGGAGTCAGTCAATAGCATAATGTCGTTATCATCCTTGAGATGGATATGGGCAGGTACACCAAAAGCGTCCGTTATTTAGTGTACAATTGACTGCTGTGAGTGTCTTAGAGATAAAGCCGCTAACCACAGCACAACTCAATGCGGCTGTGGATCTGGATCAAATATGTTTTGGTGGGCTGTGGACGCGATCGGGCTACGAACGCGAGTTAAATAGCCCGAATAGTCAATTACTGGTTTTAGAAGCACACAACAGCTTGGAGCAGCGCCCATGGGGTTGCCATTCAGCCGTTGTTATGCCAAACAATTCCCTGGGGGACGATTTACCCACGCATCCCCCTTTACCGAATGGCTTAGTGGGTTTAGGTTGTTACTGGTCAATTCTGGAGGAAGCGCATATTACGATTTTGGCGGTGCATCCAAACTACCAACATCAGGGACTGGGGCAATTTTTACTGTATGCCTTACTCAATGACGCTAAACAACGTCAGTTGGAGTGGGCAACCTTAGAGGTTAAACCCTCAAATCACGCCGCCTTGTCTCTCTACCAAAAGTTTGATTTTATTCCAGCCGGACGACGCCGAGGATATTACCAAGATACGGGTGAAGATGCCCTAATTCTGTGGCGAAAGGGGTTACAACAGCCGGAATTTGAGCAAATCCTGCAAGAGCGCTATAAGCAAATCGTCTCCCGCTTAACCCGTCAGGGTTGGCAACTATTTAGTTATCTGTGATTTGTGATTTGTGATTTGTCATTTGTACTGTACTTTGTTGATTGTTCATAGAAAATTCTTCTCCCCCAGCTTCCCCAGCTTCCCCAGCTCCCCCAGCTCCCTCATCTCCCCCAAAAAAATAGGCAGGTTGTTGTATAGGAGACAGCCTGACAAGTCTCCTATGCTAGAATCAGCGTACACGGGCACGCAACAGGTGATGGAAATACGCCATGTTTGAACGCTTTACAGAAAAAGCCATTAAGGTGATCATGCTAGCCCAGGAAGAGGCACGTCGCCTGGGGCATAACTTTGTCGGCACGGAGCAAATCCTTCTGGGTTTGATCGGGGAGGGAACTGGCGTCGCCGCCAAAGTTCTCAAGTCGATGGGTGTCAATCTTAAAGATGCCCGGATTGAAGTTGAGAAAATCATTGGTAGAGGTTCCGGCTTTGTCGCTGTGGAAATTCCCTTTACCCCTAGGGCAAAACGAGTCTTAGAATTATCACTCGAAGAAGCCCGCCAACTGGGTCATAACTATATCGGAACTGAGCATTTACTGCTGGGTTTGATCCGGGAAGGCGAAGGGGTGGCGGCACGAGTTTTGGAAAATTTGGGTGTAGACCTGACCAAGGTGAGAACTCAAGTCATCCGGATGCTGGGCGAGACGGCAGAAGTCACCAGTGGCGCATCTTCGGGTCGCACGAAAACACCAACCTTAGATGAATTTGGTAGCAATCTTACCCAAATGGCGGGTGAAGGTAAACTTGATCCGGTAGTGGGACGCGCTAAGGAAATTGAGCGCGTTATCCAAATTTTGGGACGCCGCACCAAAAATAACCCTGTATTGATTGGGGAACCTGGGGTGGGAAAAACCGCGATCGCAGAAGGATTGGCGCAGCGAATTGCTAATAACGATATCCCAGATATCTTAGAAGAAAAGCGCGTCGTTACCTTGGACATCGGGCTACTGGTGGCGGGGACGAAGTATCGAGGTGAGTTTGAAGAACGCCTCAAGAAAATCATGGATGAGATCCGTCAAGCTGCCAATGTAATTTTGGTGATTGATGAGGTTCATACCCTGATTGGTGCAGGTGCTGCTGAAGGGGCGATTGATGCCGCAAATATCCTGAAACCCGCTTTAGCTAGGGGCGAACTCCAATGTATCGGAGCGACAACCCTGGATGAGTATCGTAAACATATTGAACGGGATGCGGCATTAGAACGGCGCTTCCAACCCGTAATGGTAGGTGAACCGTCCGTTGAAGAGACGATTGAGATTTTATACGGGTTGCGCGAACGCTATGAACAGCATCACAAGCTGAAAATTTTAGATGAAGCCCTGGATGCAGCGGCAAAACTGTCCGATCGCTATATTTCGGATCGCTATTTACCCGATAAAGCGATTGACTTGATTGATGAAGCTGGTAGCCGGGTGCGTTTAATAAACTCCCAACTTCCGCCAGCGGCGAAGGAATTAGATAAGGAACTGCGACAAGTCCTTAAGGAAAAAGACGACGCCGTGCGATCGCAAGACTTTGACCGGGCGGGTGAACTGCGCGATCGGGAAATGGAAATTAAAGGCGAAATTCGCGCGATCGCTCAAAATAAAAAGGCGGAAACGGGAACCGATGATTCGCCGGTCGTCGATGAGGAAGATATCGCCCATATTGTCGCCTCATGGACGGGGGTACCAGTTAGCAAGCTGACTGAATCCGAGTCCGAGAAGCTGCTGCACATGGAAGACACACTGCATCAGCGCCTCATCGGTCAGGAAGATGCAGTGAAAGCGGTATCACGGGCGATTCGACGGGCAAGGGTTGGTTTGAAGAACCCCAACCGTCCCATCGCCAGTTTTGTCTTCTCTGGTCCTACCGGGGTTGGTAAAACTGAGTTAGCTAAATCCTTGGCGGCTTATTTCTTCGGGTCAGAAGAAGCGATGATTCGCTTGGATATGTCCGAGTACATGGAACGCCATACCGTCAGCAAATTGATTGGTTCGCCTCCAGGGTACGTCGGTTATAACGAAGGCGGTCAGCTAACCGAAGCGGTACGTCGTCGTCCTTACACGGTGGTGCTATTCGACGAAATCGAAAAAGCCCATCCCGATGTCTTTAACATGCTGCTGCAAATCTTGGAAGACGGACGTCTCACGGATGCTAAAGGGCGGACAGTAGACTTTAAGAATACCCTATTAATCATGACCTCTAATATTGGGTCTAAGGTGATTGAAAAAGGTGGCGGCGGTTTAGGTTTCGAGTTAAGCGACAATGAAGCCGAATCCCAGTACAACCGCATCCGTTCTTTGGTCAACGAGGAACTCAAGCAGTACTTCCGTCCCGAATTCCTCAACCGTTTGGATGAGATTATCGTCTTCCGTCAGCTAACCAAAGACGAGATCAAAGAAATCTGCGACATCCTACTGCGGGAAGTCTTCAAGCGTCTCACGGAAAAGGGAATTGCCTTGGAAGTCACCGATCGCTTCAAAGAACGTTTGGTGGAAGAAGGGTACAGTCCATCTTACGGCGCAAGACCCCTACGTCGGGCAATCATGCGCTTGTTAGAAGACGTATTAGCAGAAGAAATCCTTTCGACTCGCCTGCAAGAAGGAGACAGTGCGATCGTTGATGTGGATGAAGAGGGCAAAGTGAAAGTTATTCCTGGAGAACCTGGGGAACAACGGGAACTTTTACCTCAAGGTGCTGAATAATCCACTTGATTCATAATTCCCATTGAACGGTAGAGAAGGTTAGCCTTTTCTACCGTTTTTTTGTCATTGGTCATTTGTTGATTGTTGATGGTTGATGGTTGATGGTTGATGGTTCATTGTTCATCCTCTTCCCCATCTCCCCCTGCTTCCCCTGCTTCCCCTGCTTCCCCTCACCACAACACTTATTCAGCAGCCCCTACCTCCTTAATATGCGTCTACTTGATGATTCAGAAACACCGTTCCAGATTAATATCGTGCCAATGATTGATGCGATATTCGTAATCTTGGCATTTTTTATCATTTCAACCCTTTATTTAACCCGATCTGAAGGATTACCTGTTAATTTACCCACAGCGATAACTGCCGAGAGTCAGGTACAAGACCGAATAATTACAGTCACGATTCAGGCAAATGGAGCAATTTTTATTAACCAAGAACCGATTGAATTATCACAACTCGAAGCCGGGATAGAGTCATTAGTGACGGCGGATTCTCCATTCTTGGTGATTGTTAATGCTGATGAAAATGTCTCTCATGGTCGAGTCGTTAGGGTTATGGATCGCTTACGGTTAGTCGAAGGCATTCGTTTAGCGATCGCGACGCAGTAGAGGCAATGAGATAAGCAGTTCAGCATTTAAACCTTAATGTCTATAATAACGAAATCCTTGTAGTGCGAGCATCTTGCTCGCTACTAATACCCAATTTAAATGGAATGGTACTGAAAATTTACATTTTGGGAGCGCCAAAACCTTGATATACCGTAGGGTGGGCATTGCCTATTAACCGTACAGCACTTTCTAAGACGGTGTAGTACCTGAAGGGGTGACAAGCTAAGTTAAAGGTAGGCAGGGTATGGGGTGTGGGGTATGGGGTGTGGGGTATGGGGTGTGGGGTGTGGGGTGTGGGGAAAATCTTAGAGAAACACAAAAGCCCAATAAGAGGAGATAGGGTAAGGAGCGAGCGCTCTCCGGGCGAGCCAACGAATAAACAATAGAGTTTTCCCCTCGGCTCACGATACAAGTCCGATGCTACCGGACTTGATATGAGATATTTGTTTCATTCTTCCAATTGAGAAGCAGCATCAGAAACTTGGGAAGCCGCTTGAGACGCCGCATTGGAGGCTTGAGAAGCAGCTTGGGATGCGGTATCAGCCACCTGGGATGCCGTATCAGAAACTTGGGAAGCCGCTTGAGACGCTGCATCGGAGGCTTGGGAAGCAGCTTGGGATGCTGTATCAGCCGCCTGGGATGCTGCATCGGAGGCTTGGGAAGCCGCTTGAGACGCCGCATCGGAGGCTTGGGAAGCCGCTTGGGATGCCGTATCAGCCGCCTGGGATGCTGCATCAGCGGCACCTCCTAAAGCTCCCGTAGTCGGTGAACTTGCCGATGGTGCTGCTGGAGGCGAAGGACTTAACGTGGGTGAACTCGCGCCAGAGCCTGATTTAAGCCGAGCCTTACGACTTGCCAAGCTATCTTGTTGGCGTTGACTGGCATTCGACGTAGGTGCAGACATACCGGGTTGAGACGTAGACTCATCAATCTCTTCTAACGTCAAGTTAATCTTGGCGCGTACTGGTGTTCCATCTGGTAGAAACATCGTCAGATTGTAATCCAGCTTGGTAACAAAGCAGCGAATATACTTTTGAGACCCCCAGGTAAACACATAGGTTGGTGGGCGTTTCTCTCGACCTGCTCCTGATTCGGCAAAATCAACCGCTTTTTGAAATGATTTGATGTGTTTTAGGACATTTTCCCCTTGCTCGTAGGTATCAAAAATTAGGTCATTGATGGTGAGGATGACGGGTTCAGGATAGGCAAAGTTAACTTTTGGCAATCCCCTACCTGTCCGCGCTCCACTACTTTTGGTGAGATTAATTTGCTGATTGAACGCCAACTGATTGGGATTAAACATAAATTCAATAGTTCCGCCACCATCAGTTGAAATCAGTTGCGCTTTGACGAGTTGTGACATGACCAGAGTCCTCTAACGGCGTTTTATGCAATCCTCAATTAATTTTTAAATCCTCAACCTTCAGAACTCTCCACCAAGGCGAATAGTAGCCGTTATACACCGAACAAATACCTGTGTGGGTGTATCTTCCCTATCTTCCCTATCTTCATCATCTCTCCCACACGGTTTTATCCATATCTCACCCAGCCTCCAGAATTCAATCGTTTTACTTTTCTTTACAGTTTAAGCTAGATTGAACTAAAAAATGCTAAATAACAATCATAGCCCACAACTGGGTAAACTTCTCAAATCAACAGCGGCAAAAGTAAACATTTTTTAAGATTTAATTTATAATTCGTAAAGATATTTACGGCAAATTTTCGACCCTAGTCTAATAAAATAGCTAAGGTTAGCTTCTCTCATTACGCTTATCCGTACAGCCCAATCACGGACTTCTATGATCGTTGCTGTTGCCCTAACCCTGGCATATATCTTATCTGAGGGAAATTCCCAGATTTGCAGAACGCTATTTCTTTTAGCCCGATGGGTCTATACTGCTTTAGATAAGCAACGGTTGCTCTATAAGAACTTAACTGAGCTACGGCGTCATCGCGGGTTGCGACAAAAGGGAATGACTCCTGTACGAACAGGCTCTGACATGCTATCACTGAAAGATATTATTCAGAAGTTGGCTAGATCCAGCAGCATTCCGGAATGGATTAGGGATTTTGGCACATCCAGCGTTGTCTGCTTGTGTACTTGGTTCCTTTCAATTGGCACAGAAAACCCCCTCTGTCAACCCCTTATAGAATTTGACACTCTCAGGTTTTTTTCTGTTCGCTGATTTAAATCTTAAATGGAGGAATATTACTCATGGCATTAGATTATTTTGCACCAGGAGTCTACGTTGAAGAGGTAGACCGAGGTAGTCGCCCGATTGAGGGCATTAGTATGAGTGTCGCTGGTTTTATTGGGTTTACCGAGGATATACGCGGTGACGCCGAATTATTCAAACCCATGCTGATTACCACTTGGGATCAGTATTTGCAGTCCTTTGCCAAAGAAGGGTCTGATGGGTTCACTGACTTTAACGCCTATTTACCCTTTGCAGTTCAAGGGTGGTTTCTCAATGGTGGCGGTCGCTGTTGGGTAACCAGTATTGGCACCAAACTACCGGGTGCTGAACCGCCGCCAATCGAGCAAACGGGGACTAAGATTCTCACAGCCGGAAATCGCCCCTCTTTACAATTCACGCTTAAACCAGCGGAATCTGAATCAGAAGAAGGGGGAGCCTTAGCGCTACCCGGTTCAGATGAACCCCGGCTGCGGGTAGTGATTAAAGAAAGTACACCCAAACCCTTACCGGAAGACGCACCAGAGGATGCCGACCCCCCCTACAACACAGGTGAATTTTTTGACCTGATTGTGGCACGGGGCGAAGAGGAATTGGAACGGTATGACCACCTGACAATGAATCCGGAAGCGGAAACCCAGGTGGCTGATTATGTAGTTACCGCCGTTGAAGATTCGGAATTTATCCAGGCTGTTGACATTTCCCAAAGCGGACAACCCTTGTCACGGCGACCCATGCAGGGAGCCTATGAGATTACGCCGCCACCCTACATTTCTCCCCCAGAAAACTTTGCCCGGGATTTACAAGGACAACGGGATGACCGCACCGGGACGCAGGGGATTTTTGAAATTGATGAAGTCGCCATGATTGCTTGTCCTGACTTGATGAAAGTGTATCAAGAAGGATTGATGAACTTAGAACAAGTTCATGGTGTCATGGAAATGATGCTGAGTATGTGCGAGAATTCCTTCCCCGGTCCCGCCTACCGGATGGCGGTTCTCGACCCACCTCCGGTTAAGCCGACGAAAGGAGATAACCCGGTTTCGGCTGATCAGCAGAAGCCGCAAGATATCGCCGCTTGGTTAAAACTGTTTAACCGCCGTTCCATGTTTGGCGCTCTCTACTATCCTTGGATTAAAGTGGCGAATCCTCGGAATGGTGGACGACCTATGTATGTCCCCCCCTGCGGTCACATGATGGGGATTTGGTGTCGCACCGATGAAACACGCGGCGTGTTCAAAGCACCCGCTAACGAAACACCGCGCGGTGTAACAGGTTTAGCCTATGACACCAATATGCGGGAACAGGAACTGTTGAACCCGATGGGGATTAACTGTATCCGCAATTTCGCCAATTACAACCGAGGCTATAAAGTTTGGGGCGCTCGCACATTGGTGGAACCGGATAACGTGCAATGGCGTTATATCAGTGTCCGCCGCTTACTTAGCTACATTGAGAAATCCATTGAAATTGGTACTCAGTGGGTGGTGTTCGAGCCAAATGACCAAATTCTCTGGGCGCGTGTACGCCGTACAGTTAGCAATTTCCTAGAACGGCTGTGGCGTGAAGGAGCATTGTTTGGAACTGCACCATCGGAATCCTTCTACGTTAAGTGCGATGGGGAAATCAACACCCATGAGACGATTATGCTCGGTCGTCTCTATGTAGAAGTCGGTGTTTGTCCAGTTCGTCCGGCTGAATTTGTGATCTTCCGGATTAGTCAGTGGGCGCCGAATCAATAGGTAACAACCTGAAACCCCTACCTAAGCAATCGCCTTAGGTAGGGATTAAAACGCCATGTAGGGGTGACCCGTTTGGATTAATGGACAACTCTAGAAACAGGGCGGGTTTAGTCACATTGAGGTGCAACCGAAAAGATAGTAGTAAAACCCGCCCCTACATCGGGTCGCCCTGAATTGAGTAAAGTAAATAATTGTAACGGAAACGGGTTGAGAAACATACAATAAAAAGGGGAGGGTGTGACAATTGCGGGTGAGAGCTTGAGAGAGATTTCAACGCCTCCATTAATTTGGAATGGTTCCGCCAGTTAGGTGGTTTTAGCCTGTGGACTGGGAAGGTGCCGACACCTCCAGAATGAAGCAGGAAGTAAGCAGTAAGCCTAGTTATGAGTACCTCTGCCTAGATTTGCATAAGTCTTATGTAACGGAACTCGAATTTCATCGAATGCTTAACAGCACCTCACAGACCTTGACATTTTGTAATCGCTCTGAGCGAAAATTCATGCTATAACAGAAGTCTCTAACTGTTAAACTGTCTGATTATAGCTTGATAATTTTGTCAATTTGTTAAGTTCTGTATCGGTAACGGATCAAAACAAAACGTTGACAAGTGACTGTAAGGAGATAAAGATATGGCTGACCTATTAAAACCCCTTGCCCCTAGTAGTTTTTCCTGTGATATTGATGGTTTGGGCGAACTTTCCTTTCAAAGCGTGAAAGTTCCTGACTACAAACCGAAGCTAGCGGGTGAAGCCGCCGTGGTTGGCTCCATGAAAGGTGGGAAATCAGAGCGGCAGATTAACTCAGCAGGCTTCGAGGAAGTCGTCACATTTGATTTGGTATGCCTCTCTAGCCCAAGTTCCACCAGTGCTAGTGTAGTCATGTGGAAATGGTTCAAAGCTTGTCTACCTCCCTCCGATGGTGGTGAGGGCAAATGGGCGGATAGCAAAAAAACAGGAAGTATCTTTGCCTACAATAATGCCGATGAGGTCGTAGCCCAATGGGACTTCCAAGAAGCGTGGCCCTCGAAAATGAGCATTGCTGAATTAGATGTCAACGGCAAAGATTATCTGAAAGAAACCTGGACGGTAGTGTGTGAAAATTGCACTCGCGTCATGTAAATCGCTGAAGGTATTTTGTCATCAGCAGCTATCTAATTAACTGAATGATCTGGGAGTTGAACCATGGCGGATATTGAATACAACACTTGCGCTTCTTTCTACTTTGACTGTGATGGGATGGAGCTAGTCATCGAAAAATGTACAATTCCTCCGATTGAAATGAAAGTAGCGGCAGGAAGCGGAGCAATTGGTTGTGGAAGAGATGGAAAAACCCAAACTCAATCGACCCCGGGCGCGGTCGAGTATGGCTCTGGTCTTAAAGTTGAATACGTGGCAGGTAACGAGGCGGATCAACAGAAAATAACCGATTGGTATAAGAAATGCCACGCCACCTCGTTCTCAGGTGGTGCTACAGAATCGAGGAAAAACCGGAAAACAGCATCATTGTTTGTTTACGATATGAATGGCAACATTGGCTGTCAGTACGATTTCATTGATTGTTTTCCGAGTAATCTGACCCAAACCAGTCAATTTGATGTCGGTAAACCGGGAGAACTAGCGAAAGATACGATGGAGATTCGATTCACGAAAATGGTACGGGCAGACGTGTAATGTGAGTATTGCCTCCATTCGTAATCTAGTTTTTTTGATCAACTGCCTGGGTGTTTGTTTGAAAAACACCGGGCAGTGTTTTGTCCATTTCCGGATAACAGGAGAGGCACAGGCAAAGGAGGTGAACAGTGGCAGAAGTTGAAATTCTGACGCGATCGCGCTTTTATCTAGAGTTAATCTTAGATGGGAGTAATGACGCTGTAGATGGTCTGTTTGAGGAATGTAAAGGCTTTAAAGCCACCCAGGATGTCGTTGAAGTCTGCGAGGTAACGCCGCAGAAGTGGGGCAAAAGTGGGAACGCTAGAGGGCGAGTGGTTCGCACGAAGGTTCCGGGTAATATGACCTACACCAATCTAACCTTGAAACGAGGCTTAAATATTTCCATGACGCTGTGGAATTGGCTGAATTCCGTGCAGGAAGGAGCGGATTGGGAAGATCAACGGCGGAATGGTGCATTAGTCATTTATGATACCTCATCCACAGAGCAGTTTCGATTTGAATTCAAAGGCGCGTGGCCCATTAGCTACCAAATTTCTGATTTAAATGTCAGAGGAGATGAGTATCAAGTCGAAGAAGTCGAGGTTGCTGTTGAACAATTAACACGGATTAAGCCAGGGACATGATTCAAACCGAGTTTGAATTTGATCTTCCCAAAGGATATCTGGATGGGGAAGGAAACTTACACCGCAAAGGGGTAATGCGATTAGCGCGGGCGATTGATGAAATCGTTCCCATGCGTGATCCGCGTGTGAAATCTAATCCTGCTTATGCCACGGTGATTATTTTATCAAGAGTCATTTTGCGTTTGGGGGCTTTAGATGAAGTCACTCCCACGGTAATTGAAAATTTGTTTGCCTGTGATCTTAATTATCTACAACAATTTTATCGTCAAATTAACGAATTAGAACCTGATAATCAAGTTGATCAAAGTTCTAGTTTGTCGGCACAATCTCAATCAATATCATCTGACTAGAAGTGAGATAAAATTTATTTTTTTTTCAAAGATAAATTTCAAAAAGCAGGTTTTGATACAGGTGGTTAAGTAAAGGGCGACCCGATCCAATTAAATGGATAAAGTTGTTGATTGATGCAGCGGGTCGCCCCTACAGGAAAACTAAAAAGACGAAGAACGAAGGGCAAATGACAAATGACAAATGACAAATGACAAATGACCAATAACTATACCTATTTTGAATTTACTCTCCCTAAAGGTTTGGTTGATACCAATGGTGGTATTCATCGGCATGGGATAATGCGTCTAGTCACCGGGAAAGATGAGATTGTAGTTCACAAAGATAGCCGCGTGCAGCAAGAATCTTATTACCGCATTTTGGTTATTTTGTCTAGAGCTATCACCCGTCTCGGCAACCTTTCTCCGGTTACACCAAAGCTACTAGAACAAATTTTCTTAATAGACTTGATTTACTTACAAAACTTTTTCAATCATATCAATCAGCATCAGGGAGGATTAGCGCGATCGGGGGAATATTAGGCTACCCCTTGGATCGTTTATATCAAGAGGTAGCCTTAATTGCTTTTCACTTTCACTGGTCATTAGACGATATCTTAAACTTAGAACATGAAGAACGACTGCGCTGGGTTACAGAAATCCACAGATTCACCAAAAAAGCAAGAGGAGGCGATTGAAATCGCTGCTACACAAATGTATGCGAAGCCTTCCCGAAGGGTAGTCCGCCTGCGCGGACTGGGTTATAACGGGGGTAGCTAACCCGAATTTGGTATGACGAATGACGAATGACAAATGACAAACGACTAGATTGGCTACAGGCTCAACCCGACGGATGTTTACTTTTCAAGCCATCCGGAGTTCACTTTGTCATGGTGGAAAAAAGCCAATCTATAATCCGAGTTGCCTTGATTGACCGGGATTATTTAACCTCAGATTTTGTCCAATCTCAGCTTGATTTCAATGATCCACTGAACTTAATCTCCCCCTACAGCCAAGCCATGCTACTCAGCTTAGTTTGGCAACCTCAACCTAAACGAGTCTATGGCGCTGGATTTGCGGGGGGGCGAATTCCGGCAGTTTTGCATCACTACTTTCCCCAAGTTCAAATTGAATGTACGGAAATTGAACCTCTTTTAATTGAGATTGCCAAAGAGTTTTTTGGTGTCCCTTTTGATCAACGCCTCAAAGTTATCCTCCAAGATGGACGAGACTATCTCGCCAACCAAGACCCAGATGTCCGTTACGATATTATTTTCACTGATACCATTATTGGCAACGGTTACACGCCTTATCAGTTAGCCACTCAAGAATTTTATCAACTCTGCCAAAATCACTTGTCCGAGAATGGGATTTTGGCGGTTAATCTGTTTCAACGAGAACGGTTTTATGCTGACAAAGTAAAAACCATTCAAGCCGTATTTGCCCAGGTTTATCTTTGTCCCTTAGAGGTGGGGAATACCGTTGTACTGGCGACAAATAGTCCACCGCTTCAGTTACCGGAAATCCTGGAACGAATCCAAGTGTTACAAAATGACCATCAATTTGTCTTCCCCTTGTCAGAAACCGCTGTTCAGGTAAAAATAGGGTCACAGTTGATCGAGTGTATCCCTGAGTTAGACCAAGCTAAAGTGCTTGTGGATAATCAGCCACCAGTTGGTTATGTTGATGATCTGCCTTCCTTTAATCCCTTATTTGCTCGAGGTGTTAGTACTCGCCCCTGTCCCTGTGGGTCAGGTCAATTGTTTCAAGCGTGTCATGGCAGCTGAACTATCAACTGTCAATCGTCAACCGTGGAAACCTCTGAGTCATCATCATGAGTAATTCTCTAGCCATTGCTACCGTAACCGCCACTCTACAACGAATCGTACAGACGTCGATTCAGGACGATATTAGTGGGGCAACGGTGACCACACTACGACCTAATGAAGTGGGAACAGCGACTCCCCAAGTGGGTGTGAATGTGTTTCTCTACCAGGTTCAGATTAACCATGCGTGGCGTCAACAGGCTGAAGTACAAGCCCGCAGTCGGAGGAATCCAGGTGCTAAGCGATCGCAAACTGCCCTAGACTTACATTACATGATTAGTTTCTACGGCAATGACAACGACTTACAACCGCAACGGTTGATGGGTAGTGTGATGGGTGGTCTTAACGACTGGCGTACTCTGAAAAAAGAGAGGATTGAGCGGACTCTCCATGATTCTACTTATTCTTATTTATTAGAGTCTGACTTACCCGATCAGATCCAAGAAATCTCCCTGTGGCCCCTCGATTTGTCCCTAGAAGACTTATCCAAAGCCTGGTCAGCTTTTTTTCAAACCACTTACTTGTTATCGGTGGCGTATCGGGCTAGGGTAATTATGCTGGAAGGGCAAGAAGCTGGCAGTAGACCTTTGCCAGTACGCGCTCGTTCTTTGGATGGAATCGTTCCCTTTACCAATCAACCGAAGATTGATCGGATCATTTCTCAAGCTGGACGATTGGAACCCATATTAGCTGACAGTACTGTCTTAATTCAAGGCAACCATTTAAAAAGCGATATCACCCAAGTTTGGATTGGGGAAATGGAATTCACCCCCAGTGAAATTACCGATACCCAAATTGTATTACCCCTGTCCTCTATCCCTACTGATTCGTTACAGGCGGGAATGCATAGTCTCCAAGTGGTGCATCGTCTTGCCAAAGTGATGCCACCCACCTCGAGTAATGGTAATGGGGCGAGTCAGACAAGTGGGAATGGGGGTCAGATGCAAACAGTTAATCAGCCTCAAACCTTTGTTTCTAGTATTCAGTCGAATGTATCTCCGTTGGTGATTCGTCCCACGATTACCAAAACCACGGTATCCAAAAAAGCAGTTGATGATGAAGATTTGCGGTCTGCGGAAATACGGGTACGATCCAATTTAACTGTAGGCAAAAAGCAGCGCGTTTTGTTAGCCCTGAATGAAATTGACACGAATCAACCTGCGGCTTATTTGTTTGAAGCGTCTCCTCGCCAGACAGATGTTATTTGGGTGTCTTTCCCGGTGGAACGGATGAAAGGAGGACGCTATTTAGTTCGCTTGTTGGTTGATGGTGCAGAAAGTCCGCTGATTGTGGATACTGAACCCGATAGTCCAACGTTTAATCAGTATGTAGGTCCGAGAATATCGATTTAAAGGGTTGATTGTTGATTGGTTTTGACCGTATAGAGTTGGTTATCCTTTATGGCGGAGAAGACGATGAACGAAGATTTTATCAGACAAAAACTTAATCAAGAGTTGGATTCAATTAGTATTAACAAGCTGACCCAATTGGGGAATCAAGCGGTTCAGTTGGGGCTAATTGCAGGTCATGGTTATCATAGGGGTAAATATGAAATTCTGCGTCAGGGTGAGGCGTTACTGATGTCGCCTGATGAAGCTCAAACTTATTTGGAAAAGCTTATTCAGGACGTGACATGAAGCGGAGGAAGTTAAGCCCTGAACTAAAGTACTCTTCGAGAAGCCGCTTCGCGTCTACGGGCTAAAAGCTTAAACCCGTTAAAACGAGGCTTAACGGTAGCATTAATTGAAATAATCAGTTCCCCTTGAATGGTACTATGTTCTCCCTGTGGCATCGGTTTTTGGATAATTTGACCGTCAATATACTCGCTGGCTGGCTTGGTTTCGGGTAGCTTGATAAACTCGTCCAGAGTCAATGGTTTAGGGGGTGTTTGTAACATTTTCAGTGACCTAGAGTTACATTGTAAGTTGATAGTCTCAGGTGAGATGGTTTTTTCTAACACTACCACATTATTTAACCGATAGATTTAGTTGAAGAGTTGGGGTAGTAAAATATACTCGTTATAACCGGGTTATAACGAGTAATGTTTCAGAGTAAAGGCACGGATACTAATGGGCAATGTTCCCTAGGAATAGGCAGGAATCTTTTTGCCAAAAATCTATATCTACACTGTTACTGTAGGCTTTGACCAAACGTATGGCTCAAAGGCTTTATCAAGTGGAGTTTTAGCAATATGATTCGTATAATTGTGCATCACTTTGATCGCAATGCCTAAAATCACCTCCAGTACTTGCTGTTGGTTATAACCCGCCGCTAAAAATTCCGCAATCTCATGGTCTTCAACCCACCCCCTTGCTTGGATCAAACGTTGGGTAAAATGACGCAACGCTTGCAACTTCGGATCTTGCAGAGGCTGTCCCTGACGCAGGGCTTCGATATCTTCGGCAGTCATGCCAATTTTTTTCGCTAAACCTGAGTGTGCTGCCATGCAGTAATGACATTCATTCTCGTAGTTAGCCGTCAAATATATGACCTGCTGTTCTATAGGGCTGAAACTGGTTGCGGTAAATAAGTCCCATAATGCCATTGAACCTTTGAGTAAAGTAGGGGCTTCAGCAAAAATTCCCTCCAAGTTAGGGATAAAACCAAACGTCTGTTTGGCGTGAACTAAAGCTTCTTTGGATGCTTCAGGTGCAGTATCAATGGTGTGAATCGTAAATTCCATGGCTTGGTCTCCTCTAATTTTTGCCAAGTAGACAAGTCTGTCTACTTCGGTTGGGTGCTAGTATATCCCGTAGGAGACCAACTTGTCTACCCTATTGGCTATGAACTCTCAATCAAGTCAGGCTCGTCAACAAATTCTTGAAACCGCTTCTGAACTTTTCTATCAGAAGGGAATTCAGTATGTAGGTATTAATGAAGTGATCGCCGCTTCAGGTGTCGCTAAACGAACACTCTATCGTTGGTTTCCTTCCAAAGACAAACTGATTGAAGAGGTAATGAAGCATCGGGCCTCCCAGTGGTTATGTTGGTTTGAAGAGGCTGTAGCAGCACGAGGTAATACTCCCAAAGAGCGATTACTAGCAACATTTGATGTATTGCGAGAGTGGTACGCCAGTCCCAACTTTCGCGGTTGTCCCTTTATCAATGCCGTCTTAGAAATCGCTGATGCGTCTCACAAAGCTCATCAGGTTTCTGTGGACTTGCGAGAATCCATTCGGCAAATCATCATGGATTTGGCTGACGAAGCTGGAGTTGAAAATCCTGAATTTTTTTCGCAGCAATATCTACTCCTGATTGGCGGAGCGAGTTTGATGGCAACCATTGAACAATCGTCTACTGGCGCTATTTTGGCTCAGAATGCCCTGGCTGTCTTAATTGATGCTAATTTGCAACATTCCTAAAACGTTGATTCAGTCATAGTAGTTAGGGTCTGTTGAATAAGTTTTGTGGTGAGGGGAGTAACATTTAGGAAAATGCCAATAGTTCACCCGCCTCTGTATCCGTAATTTTACCGAAGAATTCGCCGCCATCCTCAAGGAATTGGGTACTTTCTCGGTCAACAGTTTGCCTAAAAGTGGTGAAAATTAAGAAAACCATTCCTGTATAACCGCTTCTAGGATAAGACTTCTCATGGGCAATCCCGTGCAGCATACAATAATTCAAGCTGACCCTAAATGGCAAGCTTTTTTCCATCACTCAGCCGATCTCTTCTGTATTATCGAACCTGACGGCAGGATTGGACAACTCAACCCCGCTTGGTGCAAGATATTGGGGTGGACACCGGAAAAAGTGCGATCGCGCCATTGGATTGACTTGGTTCATCCAGAGGATGTTACCGCCACGCTGACGGCTTTAGCCACAAAAGGGGTTCCTGTTTCCTTTCGTAACCGTTATCGCCACTATCAGGGGAACTACCACTGGTTAGAGTGGACATGGAACTACGACGAGGCGGGATATGGGTATGCTGTCGCCAGAGAAATTACTGATTCACTCCCCGGAGACTGTGAGTTAGATCGCTTTTTCAATATGTCTATTAATCTCATGGCGATTGCGGGAAGCGATGGGTATTTCAAACGAGTGAATCCCGCCTTTGAAAGGATTCTCGGCTATCCCCTAGCGAAACTTTTAACTCAACCCTTTATAGAATTTGTCCATCCCGATGATCGCGTCGCCACCTTAACTGAAATAGAAAAACTGGCGACGGGTACAACATCCATTCAATTTGAAAATCGCTATCGCTGTCAAGATGGTTCCTATCGTTGGTTGGCTTGGAATAGCGCCTCATTTCCAGCTAAAGGGTTAATTTATGCGGTGGGACGCGATATTACTGAACAGAAGCAGACTGAAGCCATTCTCCAAGAAACTCAAGAACGGTATGAACTGGTAGCAGAAGGATCAAATGATGGACTTTGGGATTGGAATCTGCTAACCGATCAGGTTTACTATTCTCCTCGTTGGAGTCAAACTTTAGGGTATCACGTCGATGAAATTTCCGATCGCGCTACTGAATGGTTGGATCGGATTCATCCAGGCGATCGGGAACGGGTATTGGCTACGTTTCAAGACTATATTGATGGATTAACTCCTAGCTTAGAACTGGAACACCGCCTGCTGGATAAAGAGGGGAATTACCGCTGGATTTTGTCCCGTGGCGCGAGTTTACGCGATGCTAACGGTAAGCCTTATCGGATTGTCGGGTCAAATCGGGATATTAGCGATCGCAAGCGTACCCTGTCTACACTGCGGTTAACTCAAGAACGCCTGCGTTATCTCCTGTCTCATAGTCCGGCGGTACTCTATAGTCGCCAGGTTTCCGGGAACTATGGCGTCACGTTTATGAGTGATAATACAGCAACTGTTGTGGGATACGCTGCCCAAGACTTTATCACAAACCCGCCGTTTTGGGTCAACCATATTCACCCCGAAGATGTCCCCCGCGTTTGTGCCAATTTGCCCAAACTTTTTGACACAGGACATCATGTTCATGAATACCGCTTCTTACATCAGGATGGCACTTACCGCTGGATGCATGATGAACTGAAACTGATTTGTGATGAAGCCGGAAACCCTTTAGAAATGGTTGGGTTTTGGACGGACATTACCGAGAAGAAGCAAGCCGAAATTATTCTGCAACAACAAACCAAAGCCTTACAAGACGCCCATCAACGCTTGGGATTCCATGTGGAGAATTCTCCCCTAGCTGTCGTGGAATGGGATAACCAGTTCCGGGTGCAGCGTTGGTCAAAACAAGCGGAACAAATCTTTGGCTGGACAACGCCGGAAGTCTTAGGCAAGCGTTCAGGTGATTGGCAGTTTATTTATCCGGATGATGTGGAAATTGTCCGCCAAGAAATGAGTGGGTTACTGGATGGGAGTACCTCCAGTGTAGTCTACCAAAATCGCAATCTGACCAAAGATGGCAGGGTGGTAATTTGTCAATGGTACGAATCTGCCCTTTTAGATGAATCGGGTAATATGGTCTCAATTTTGTCCCTCGTCCAAGATATTACCGACGCCAAACAAACCGAGGAAGCCTTGCGCCATAACGCGGAAATGCTGCGGCTACTTCTAGAATATACCCCCGCCGCGATCGCGATGTTTGATAAGCAGATGAATTACCAGTTAGTCAGTCGCCGCTGGTTAGATGACTATCAGTTAGAAAATCAAGATATTATCGGCAAAAATCACTACGAACTCTTTCCCGAAATCCCCGATACTTGGAAACAAATTCATCACCGTTGTCTCCAAGGTTCAAGTGAACAGTGTGACGAAGACTTATTTATCCGCGCCGATGGGGAGAAGCAATGGATTTCCTGGGAAATCCGTCCTTGGATTGGCAATAGTGGCGACATTAGCGGCATTATTATGAACACCGAAGTCGTCACGGAACGCAAGCAAGCCAAAGAAAAACTCAAAGAACTAAATCAAGAATTATGGCAATCTAATCGCGACTTAGAACAGTTTGCTTATGTCGCCTCCCACGATTTACAAGAACCCTTACGCGCTGTCAATAGTTACGCCCAACTTCTCAGCCGTAAGTATCAAAACCAACTGGATGCTAAGGCGGATAAATACCTCCATTACATTATGGACGGGGCGACGCGGATGCAGCAATTAATCAATGATCTGCTGGAATTTTCACGAGTGGGAACACGAGGAAAACCCCTACAACCCACGGATAGTGAGACAATTATCCGACAAGCAATGGAGAATTTAAACGTCGCGATCGCAGAAAGTCAAGCAATAGTTACTTATGACGCCTTACCCACAGTCATCGCTGATCCAACTCAATTAACTCAACTCTTCCAAAACCTCATCGCTAATGCGATTAAATTTCGTCGTGAAACCCCACCAAACGTCCATATTTCTGCCCAAAACCAGGGAAATGAATGGACGTTTGTAGTTCAGGATAATGGGATTGGCATGGAATCGGAATATTTAGAGCGCATTTTTACAATATTCCAGCGATTACATTCTCGCCGCGACTATCCTGGAACCGGAATTGGTTTGGCTATCTGTAAGAAAATTGTCGAACGTCATGGAGGACGAATTTGGGTCAATTCTGAGTTAGGCATTGGCACAACCTTTTATTTCACGATTCCGGTTTAACTGTTCCATCTACCTCAATTTCATTCATTATTGATCATGACTCTAACGTTTATGAAGACAATTCGACCGATAGAAATTCTCCTGGTTGAAGACTCTCCCAGTGATGCTGATCTCACCGTTGACGCTTTTAGTGAAGCCAGAGTTCTCAACAATTTGCACTGGGTTGAAGATGGCGTGGAAGCCCTAACGTTTTTACGACGCCAAGGTCAATATAGCGATGTTCCTCGCCCCGATTTAATCTTGCTTGACCTGAATATGCCCAAAAAAGATGGACGTGAGGTTTTAGCAGAAATCAAAGCGGATTCCCAACTGAAGCGGATTCCAGTGATTATTCTGACTACATCAGCCGCCGAACGAGATGTCCTGAAAACATACGAATTGAATGGCAACTGTTATGTCACCAAACCCATTGATGTCGAACAATTTATGTCAGTTGTCAAGATAATTGAAGCCTTTTGGTTGGCTGTGGTTCAACTACCTTCGGAGTAATACCAATGTCTATATCCCCTCTAAAAATATTGCTAGTCGAAGATAACCCGGCTGATGCAGATCTGTTACAAGAAATCCTAGAAGACGCCGAAGAAATGCCTTGGTCTTTAGTCCATGTGGAACAACTGAAACAGGCGTTATCAACCGTACAGACTCATGACTTTGATGTCGTGTTATTAGACTTGTCTCTCCCCGACAAACAAGGATTAGGAACTGTGGCAAAAACCCATGAAACTGTACCCGATTTGCCGATTGTGGTTCTCACGGGATTAAATGATAAAGTGACTGCCTTAGAAGCCTTACGCCAAGGGGCGCAAGATTATCTAGTCAAAGGTAAAATTGATCATGAATTGTTGACTCGCTCGATTCGCCATGCCATTGAGCGATCGCAAACCTTAAAACGGCTGCGACAGAGTGAGGAGAAACTGCAACAGCTTAATGAGGAACTCGAATGTCGCGTCGCTAAACAAACGGAAGAACTGCGACAAAAAAATCATGATTTACAACAAGAAATCGCCCAGCGCCAGCACTTAGAAGCTGAACTGCGTCAGAGTTTAACTAAAGAAAAAGAACTCAGTGAACTCAAGTCCAATATTATCTCCGTCGTCTCCCATGAATATCGTACCCCCTTAGCCACAATTCTCTCATCCAGCGAATTACTGCAACATTACGGTCATAAATGGCAGGAGGATAAAAAGCAGCGGCATTTTCAACGGATTCAAAATACAATCCACCACATGACCCAGTTAATTAGTGATGTGTTATTAATTAATAAAGCGGAAGCGGGTAAATTGGAATTTAAACCTGTACCTATCGATTTAGAGGCATTTTGCCAAGAATTAGTGGAAGAGTTACAACTGACGGTGAAAACGCCCCATCAAATTGGGTTTCGCCGTCAAGGTAGGTCACGATGGGTTTGTCTAGATGAGAAACTATTACGACAATTTTTAACCAATTTACTGTCAAATGCGATTAAGTATTCCCCAGAAGGAGGAATGGTACAATTTGACCTAATCTTTGATCCTGATCAAGTCACATTCAGGATTAAAGACCAAGGAATTGGGATTCCCGAAAAAGAGCAAGCTCAATTATTTGATGCCTTTTATCGCAGCAGTAATGTGGGGACAATATCGGGAACGGGATTAGGATTGGCGATTGTCAAAAAATGTGTGGAACGCCATCAAGGTGACATTGCGGTAGATAGTGAAGTAGGCAAAGGAACAACGTTTATTGTGACGATTCCTGTAGGTTCTGAACTGTCACCAGAATCCTTAAACATTGTCGGGTGCGTTTAGCGTAGCGTAACGCACCATTACTCAGGTTCGTAGTAGGGGAACTTTAGCCCCATATTTTATCGGCTATCTAGGTGTAACGCTAATGTGGCTCGACACAGCTAAAATGGTGGAAGAGATTTAATGTCCTAACCTTAATCGCAACCGCTATAACCTTAATGTTTCAGGTAGGAGTCTGCACAGATGGTACAATTTGAACCACTTTCTCGTCTACCCACTAGCCAAGAGCTACCTTGCTCCGATGATACTCCTGTGGATAATGAACTACAAAATTTAGTTCCCAACTTACTCCTAAGTATCCTAGCTTTCATCTGGCAAGAACGCCAGGATTGGTTTTTGGGCGTAGATATGGGGATTTACTACCTCTATGAAAACAAACGTCAACCTGCGCTAGTTCCCGATGGATTTCTCAGTATCGGTGTCCCTAGACGTTCCAATGAATCCGGACGACTCAGCTATGTATTGTGGGAAGAAAACAATATTCCGCCTATCTTGGCAATGGAAATCGTCTCTAAAAAATACAACAAGGAATATGACGAAAAGAAAGAAAAATATGCTCAGTTAGGCGTACTTTACTACCTAATTTATAACCCCAGTCACTGGCAAAGAGACGGACATCAACCCTTAGAATTATATCGTTTAGACCAAGGAGAATACATCTTACAAACTGGGAAACCCTACTGGATGCCAGAAGTCGGTTTAGGAATTGGTCGAGGAATAGGAACCTACGTGGCTTGGACAAGGGAATGGTTATTCTGGTATGACGAACAAGAAAATGCTTATCCACTTCCGGAAGAACTCATTGAACAAGAACGCCAACGGGCGGAACAAGAACGCCAACGGGCAGCCAGAGCAGAAAGAGCGTTGCAACAACAACAGCAACAAACGGTTATTCGACTATTTTCATTGGGCTTAAGTCTAGAACAAATTGCGACTGCTTGTAATCTTTCTGTAGAAGAAGTCAGCGTTATTCTTGAGTGATAGGATTAGGAATCCGCTTCTTTTTTCCGGTCAAAAAATCAGTCATCATTTTCAGCAGCCAGTAGTTGCGCGGCGATAGGCAAACAGCCCATTCTTCCCTTCGTAGTCAGCACTTTAGTGCTGGAAAATAAAACAGTTTAAGGCACTTTAGTGCCTACTACAAACAAAGTTTACTTAAATTAGGTAAGCCCACATTCCTATTTAAGACCGAAGTCTAAACCAGAATGTGAGCTTACCCTGTCAGGGCTTCACGGGTTCATTTATCTGCCTTATAGGGTTTTTTCAGGCAGGGTGCTTTCGCTTTCTCTATTGTGCAGCCGAACCTCAGCCAATTGGGTATAGTTTTGATGAAATCTGCTCGGATAAATATTAAATTTCTGTGAAACTTGCCCCGACAGGTCGCTTTTGACACAGTTCAAGTACTGGAATAGATTTTACGGTTAAATCGGGCGCAAGACCCTGCATTGGTGTCAACTTAAACCACAGCCCTTACCCCCATTCCCTCTGCCAAGCTTGGGTGAGGGGGTTCTAATGAACCATGGAGCTAGCTGGAGGAGAAGCAGTATCATTCCTGCGTCATTGTCTTTTAGTCGATTAATTGAGAAAGATTAGCATTTGACTCCCACCTAGCTTACACTAGGGAACGGGAGTGAAATCCGGCTTAAACTCCCTGTCATAGCAGTTCTTATGGAAAAATTAATGTCTGGCAACGGACATTAATGATAATATATTGCATTTTGAGAGAAAAATGAATCCCTGGAGTTCTCAACCCAAAACTCGTCAAGTGATTGACATTAATCAAGCCGATCGGTGGCAAGTGTACCGCCGTTTACAGGAACTATCGATCGCGAGTCACTGCGGGATGAACCAGCCACTCACGGCTGAGGTTCATGATCCGGTGACAGCAATTCAACTGTGGAGTGTGGTCAGACAGTTAACTGTACCACGCCGAGATCTAGCCTCTTGGCTGGAAGACTGCTGGCTACTTCCTAGCCGCAGTCGGAAGAGGGGGAGATGAGGGAGCAATGTAGAGACGTAGCATGCTACGTCTGGGAGCAGGGGGAGCAGGGGGAGGTAAGAAGCGATAGTAGTGCCATCTACTCCTACACCCATCTCAAAACTAGGTTCCCTCGAAGTCGTGAAGAGTCAAAAACATTCTATGGAACAAGCAGCGATTCTACATTTAGAGGACATTACCAAGCACTATGATCAACATACAACTCCAGCCGTAGATCGGGTGACGCTGACTTTGAATCAAGGTGATTTACTGGCGTTATTAGGTCCCTCTGGCTGTGGCAAAACCACTCTATTGCGGATTGTGGCGGGGTTTGAGCGTCCTCAATCGGGATTGGTTGTTGTAGCTGGACGCCCCGTGGCGGGTTCAGGGTATTGGATACCCCCAGAACAACGGAACACGGGTATGGTGTTTCAAGATTATGCCTTATTCCCTCATCTGAATGTGGCGGAGAATGTGGCTTTTGGCTTGAAAAACCGCCGCAGTGGGATGAGTCGAACATCCATCAAGAAAAATACGGCTGACGCGATCGCACTGGTAGGATTATCAGGATTAGAGAAACGCTATCCTCACGAACTATCTGGGGGACAGCAGCAGCGAGTCGCCCTCGCCCGGGCATTAGCACCACGTCCCAGTTTAATTCTGTTAGATGAACCCTTGAGTAATCTGGATGTGCAAGTGCGTCTGCGGTTGCGCCAAGAAGTGCGATCCATCCTTAAAGAAATCGGCACATCCGCAATTTTTGTTACCCACGACAGAGAAGAAGCCCTATCCATCTCCGATCAAGTGGGAGTGATGCGGGCGGGATGTTTAGAACAGTTGGGAACCCCCGAAGAAATTTATACCAACCCAGCCTCTCGTTTTGTCGCCGAATTCGTCACCCAAGCCAATTTCTTACCCGCCCGTCGTCGGGGACAGTTATGGGAAACTGAGGTGGGTTCGTTTGAAATCAGCAATGGAGAATGTCCCGGTAACATCCAATTCCAGAATGACGCCATTCCAGATTGTGGGGAATTAATGCTGCGGGAAGAAAACGTAATTCTCAAACCCGATAATGATGCACCCATCTTGATTCGCGATCGCCATTTTTTAGGTCGCGAGTATCGGTATTGTCTCCAAACCCCGTCAGGCAAAGAACTCCATGCTCGCACCGCCCTGAATACACCCTTACCTGTGGGAATCAGAGTTCAATTATCTGTGGCTGATCCATCGATCCCAATTTTTCCCACAATCGCCCCAGGTACACCCATAACTCCAGCCTATTCGTAGTTCGTAGTAAGGGCTTTAGCCCTTCTTCTTTGATCTACAACTTTTTAGACTGGAGAATTTTCTCAATTTGGGGCTGGTGGCGAGCAATCACAACCAAGCGATCGCCCAACATGAGTTGTTCATTTTTGGGTGGGTTAACCAATGTCTCTCGATGTCCCTGAGTTTGCCGTTCCACAGCAACTAAAATACTATCTAGCTCCTCTTTTAGCCATTGAGCCGCATTCCAGAATGAAATACCATTCCATTGCTGGGGTAGGGAAATTTTATAGATTTGGTTCCCCGTTTGCACAGTGAGCAATTCCGCTAACACATCCACAGAACCCCAGTTTCGGACTGAAGTCGCGATTAAATGACTCGCCAATTCATCTGCGACAATCACATCTTCCACTCCCGCTACTCGCAGTTGCACATTATTTTTGCCATCAAGAAGTTGAGCGCAGGTATAGATACCCGGATGCAGTTTTTCAATCGTTAATGCCGCTAAAACAGTTCGGGCATCCCGATCCTGATCACTGCGCGGATGTGTGGCATCTGCCAACAAAATAGCCCGTGAGGTGTAATAAATTCCCACCGCTTCCAGGACATCAATTGTCGTGTAATCCCCGGTATAGAAGTAAATTTGGGAACGATTAACATGTTTCAGTTCTCGCTCCGGGGTTTGGATAAATTCAGCAACCACCACAATCGGATGATGTTTTAAACTGGGATCGGCTTGCAGTTGCTCAATCAGCAGATGTCCACTGCGATTCCAGCCACAGATAACAATATGATCGCGTAGTTCGTCCAATTCCCAGTATTTAATTTCCATCACTGTTCTCAATCGTTGTACCATGACGGCGGAAACGACACCCGTAAACATGGCAAACATCGTCAAGCCACCCAGGATTACTATGAGTGTAACCAATCGTCCCGCATCGGTTTGAGGTTCGCCGCCGATGGGTTCTCCGGATACCAGGGTAAAAAAGCTCCACCAAAGGGAATCCTTCACAGAGGCGAAATCTGGATTGTTAAAGCCCTCTAGCAAGTGAATCGCGATCGCGCCGACTAAAATAATTAAACCGACAACCAGCAATACGCCAATCTGTACACCAATACTCGTGGCTAAGGTAGAGCCAAGACGATTTAAATTCTGATTGAGTAGGATTCCCACTCGCAATAGTCGTAAGAGGCGCAACACCCGCAACAGGCGAAAGGCTCGCAATAGGGGCAATACGGCAATAATATCTAACCAATAGTGGCGGAAGAAACGGCGTTTATTCTTAGCAGCAAAATAGCGAATTGTCAACTCGATAATAAAGATGCCAGTGAGTAGTTCTTGAGTCAAATAGACAAGTTTATAGGCTTGAGTGTTATTATCAAGCGTGACTTCTGCAATCACCAGGATTACAGAAAGCAGAATGAGAACGATCAGCGCCAGTTCAGTTTGGGGGGCATGGATAAAACGATCCAAGCGAGCTTGTCGGGTTTTGTTGGGCATGTCGAGGTATGAGAATCTCTCTTAAATTCAGAGACATTTATCTATACTGACAATAGCGGTTAAAAGGTCTTGTACTATGGCGGTCAAAAATTCCCAAACCCATACATTTAAACAGTCCCAGGCGATGTCCAACCTACCGCCCCTAGAAAATGGCGATCGCTTAACTCGAAAAGAATTGGAGCGACGCTATCAAGCAACGACAACGATCAAGAAAGCGAAACTAATTGAAGGAGTGGTTTACGTGGCGTCACCGTTACGCTTTGAGCCTCATGCTAAAGATAGTGCCCTTGTGGTTACGTGGTTGTGAGAAGGATTTTGTGTAGGGGCGGGTTTCACGATTATCGTGACTTATCTCACACTAGATGTAACTAAACCCGCCCCGACTGAGGTTTAAATGCAACTCGGTGTCACGCAATGGTCACATCGCCGGACAAGTAAACATCCTGAATCGTGTGGAACAGCTTAACACCTTCCTCGAAAGGTCGCTGAAATGTCTTGCGTCCAGAAATCAATCCACAACCGCCAGCCCGTTTATTAATCACAGCAGTGCGAACAGCTTGGGCAAAATCATTTTTCCCTGATGAACCGCCAGAATTAATTAAACCTGCACGACCCGCATAGCAATTAAGAACTTGATAACGAGTTAAATCGATGGGGTGATCACTGGTAAGTTCAGTGTAAACGCGATCGTCCGTTCTTCCATATTTCTCACCCGTGGCTTTAGCCACCGCACCATAGCCATTATTGCATTCAGGCTGCTTCTGCTTAATAATATCGGCTTCAATGGTAACGCCAAGATGATTAGCTTGACCTGTGAGATCAGCAGAAAGATGATAATCTTTATCTTGCTTAAAAACGCTATTGCGTAAATAGCACCACAGGATTGTTGCCATCCCCAACTCGTGGGCGCGGGCAAATGCTTTACTCACTTCCTCGATTTGGCGGCTCGATTCCTCAGACCCAAAGTAAATCGTAGCACCAACAGCCACGGCGCCTAAGTTCCAAGCTTGCTCGACATTAGCGAACATAAGCTGATCATATCGATTCGGATAAGTCAGCATTTCATTGTGGTTCAGTTTAGCAATGAAGGGGATACGGTGGGCATACTTGCGAGACACCATGCCCAAAACCCCTAACGTCGTAGCAACCGCATTACAACCGCCTTCCAGAGCAAGTTTGACAATGTTTTCCGGATCAAAGTAGACCGGGTTCGGGGCAAAAGAGGCGGCGGCGGAATGCTCAATCCCTTGGTCTACGGGTAGGATAGACAGATAACCCGTATTGGCAAGGCGTCCGCTTGAGTAGATCTGCTGAAGACTACGCAACACTGGGGCAGGGCGATCGCTATTGGCAAAAATCCGTTCCACCCAGTCTGGACTCGGTAGATGTAACAGACCTTTATCCACTTTAGCGTTGTACGTCAACAGATTGTCTGCCTCTTCACCCAACCAGGATTCTATCGATTGAGGTGCTGTTAAAGTAGCCGTCATATTGTTTTCCTCAAAGTGTTGTCACTTGTTTTTCAATTTTGACAGTCTTTGGGGGCGATCTCTGTCCCCATAACGATAGAGTTTGGCTACTTGGCAAATTTCAAAATTTTCCACGCTGACACCGCAAGCATCGAAGTAATGCTTGACACTCCCCGTTGAGGTGTACCCTGTTCGGGGAATTCTGGGTTAACTTCAGCCTTGAGGCATCGAAAGATTCTAAGTTTAATGCCTGATGGGGCGATGAGCTGTTCCATTATTGATTTGTGGCTTATCCTATCGAAACATTTTTCGATGTCGAGTTCTATTACCCGTTTATCTATTCTGTTACTCAAAGTTTCTGATACTCTTATCAAGAGAAAACTTTAGTTGAATACGGCGAGAAAATTCGGATGTGTTCCCGTTGGAGTCAGTGGCAGTTGCGGTTATCGATTGTCCCGAAACAGTAGCACGTAAAACGGCAGTGAATTCAGCTTCTCCACGGTTATCTGTCGTTACCGATACTGAACCTAAAGGAACTTCGCCTTCACCATAGTTGGATGGATCAGCACTTCTATTGGCGAAAAATTCCAGAGTGAATTGGGTATTAGGAGTGCTAACCAGTATCCCTTGAATTTCAGTGTGATTATTTTTTACCTCTGCGCTTAAAAGAGTGGGGTAATTTTGCAACTGATTTGAGCCAGCGTCTAAATCTAATGCATCGTTCTCAATGGGTACAGAAGAAGATAAAGGTTGTCCTGTCTCGGCATTCAGAAAGATATCGTGGGATGTTGAGCGACTTTGGCTTAAAGTAATGCCCAAACCTTGATTATTAAACAGACGATTTGTCTGGATTAAATTCTCAATTGCTTCAGCTATTCCCCCAGGAACAGCTTCCACCGTAGTGATTTGAATACCATTGGCTCCATTATCGTGAATGGTGTTATTTAAAATTTGGGTGTTAGTAATAGAGGCATTCAACCCTGCTTCATCACCTCTCGCTTCTAACCGAATCCCATTATGACCATTATTCGCGATCGCATTCCCGGTGATCCGTGTTCCCCGAATCAGAACATCCATAAGCGGCAATACAGTATCAGGGGTATAAATATTAGAAAATATAGCAATTCCATCACCGCCATTTGCAATATTGCTACCACTGGGATTGATACCAATATAATTGTTTTCAATCCGGTTATTCCAGGGCTGTGTCCCAAATCCTCGGTAGATATGAATTCCGTGGCGACGATTCCCACCGATAACATTATTGCGAATTTGGTTGGCGGACTTTTTGATACCAATACCATCCGTACTTAAGATGGGACTTAATGCCACTGTACCTGTGATATCTGTACCAATTAAATTATTTTCAATCGTATTTTCAATTGCTCCCCATTGCAGCGTCAGGTTAGCTTCTGTATTGCCTTGGCAGCGAGCATTTCCAGAAATTAAATTATGGCGTATTTTGTTCAGGCGTGACGGTGCATCAGAGCGGGTTCCGCCAATCAGCAGACCATCTATACAATTGCCTAAGGCGACAGTTCCTGTCTGATCAGTACCAATATAATTACACTCCACTAAATTATTGCTGGCATAATTGGAAACCCAGAGATTTGTCGTGTGGCTTCCGGCGATGACGTTGCCTCTAATGGTATGGTTTTGGGCAGGATAGCGGGAATCTAAAGCGGCAAAATTGCCATGCCCAATCACTACACCATGACCGCGTTTTTCAGTAGTATTACCCAATACATTTTTACCTGTGTAATCTGTGCCAATAAAATTATTAACAATAGTATTGCCTTGCTGATCGGCATTGGCATCGCCGTTGACAAGAACACCCACGAAGGTATTCCCGGAAATGACATTATTTTTAATAATAGTATTATTGGGATTCGTTGTGTTTCCGGCTTTAATCACCACACCTCGGTTATTACCAAGGGCGACTGTACCCGTGATATCTGTACCAATATAATTGCTGTCAATAATAATTTGGCTGGAGTTATTTAATATTTCTATACCAGCGCGTTGAAACTGATTAATTACCAGTCCTCTGATCACTACCTGATCCGCATCAATCGCAATACCACTTACTTTACCCGCCGCCGCACCATTTAACTCAATAACTGGACGGCTAATTGTTATGGTTTGGGCTGGAAGCGGAACGCCCATTGGGTTGGGACAAGTTAGGGAATGGGTTGCGGTAGTTTGGAAACCAGGTTGGGATGTGCCATCAATAACCACCGCTTCCGTTATTGTTGGTAATGGCGAATTAGGGATAATGCTGGGTTGAGTGGATTGAATATTAAACGCGATCGCATCAATAATAGGATGGGGAGAACCTGTCCGGCAATCGTCATTTGTGGTATCCCTATTCCTATTGGCGTTATTAATCGCTTCGCGCAGGGTACAATTGCCATCGCCAGCATTGATATCATCGGCGGTGCTATTAACCACAATAGCAGCAGTTTGTGCCGAAGCACTACCCATGAGTAGCGAGAACCCGCTAACCCATAAACCGATAGATGCTATAGCTTTTGTGCGCGTAGACATAATAAGTTTTTCAGCGTAGCGCTACCCCAAAAATAATTGTTCATGCCGTTGAGACTGTTCGTCAATTATAATACGAACGTTACGCCAATTTAATACATTTTTTCCTGTTCTCTGTTCCCTAATTCCCTCCCCTTACCAAGGGGAGGGTTAGGGAGGGGTTTTTCTCAAGGTATTGGGTATTTTTCAGCTTAAGTTGACACGGAAAGAGGTTTTGCACACCTATTCCACCTACTTAATAATTCGCTTAAACAATGACAACTTGCCGTTATAAGGTGGATACCGCCAATTTAAATCGAACCAGAATCCCTTTTTCAATACACTCTTAAAGTGAGAAAAGGTATCAAAACTGGCTTTGCCGTGATAGTTTCCCATTCCACTATCCCCAACACCGCCAAAGGGTAAAGTTGTCACACCAACTTGCATCACCGTGTCATTGAGACAGACACCACCAGATGAGGTTTGCTGCAAGACGTGTTGCTGTTTCTGTTTATCTTTGGAAAATAGGTAGAGGGCTAAGGGTTTAGGTCGAGCATTAATCTGCGCGATCGCATCATTCAAGTCCTGATACTCTAACACAGGCAAAATCGGACCAAAGATTTCCTCTTCCATGATCGGTGAATCCCACGAAACTCCATCAATCACAGTGGGCGCGATATACTTATCTTCTGGTCGAGTTTGTCCACCAATAACTATTTTTCCGTCCTTCAACAAAGGAACCAGCCGATCAAAATGTCGGTGACTTATAATTCGGGCATAGTCCGGACTTTTCTCCGGTTCCTGACCATAAAAGTCTGCAACACATTTTTGCACTTCTGTCAATAGATCTGACTTAATTCGCCGATCAACTAACAGGTAATCTGGGGCGATACAGGTTTGTCCCGCATTCAGGTATTTACCCCAAGTAATCCGTTTAGCCGTATCTTTGAGATCCGTATCCGCATCGACAATACAGGGACTTTTACCGCCCAACTCTAACGTCACAGGCGTCAAATGTTTCGCAGCGGCTTCCATGACGATTTTGCCGATCGCGGTTCCCCCGGTAAAAAAGATATGGTCGAATTTTTCAGCCAGAAGTGCTTTACTGGTATCAGCGTCTCCTTCGACAACCGCGATATAAGCCGGATCAAAAGTTTTCTGGATCAGGTTGGCGATCGCACTTGAGGTATGGGCGGCAATTTCCGAGGGTTTGAGTACCGCACAGTTTCCGGCTGCGATCGCACCAACTAAGGGAGAAATCAATAACTGGAAGGGATAATTCCAAGGAGAGATAATCAGCACCACACCCAAGGGTTCAGGATAAATCTTCCCCGAGGCGGGGAATTGTTCTAATCCAACTCCTACTTTTTTGGGTTTAACCCAGGATTTGAGGTGCTTGATAGCGTAATTAATTTCCGTAATCGCCGCGATTTCAAAATAGGCTTCAAACTCTGGGCGCCCTAAGTCAGCTTGAACCGCCTTGATAATTGCCTCTTGATCATCAACAACCGCTTGTTTGAGGCATTTTAGCTGTTCCATGCGCCACTTGACATCCTTGGTTTTCCCTGTGGCGAAAAAATCCCGTTGTTTGCGGATAATATCAGTAACTGGTACTTGGGTCAGCATTCTGGCGTCCTTTACGGCTGCAACTTATACTTATTGTGATAGCGTACTTTAACCTTGAGTGAATCACTGTTGAAACGGATCATTGGCTTAACCGGAGGGATTGGCACAGGTAAAACCACGGTTTCTAATTATCTTGCCGATACCTATCAACTTCCGATTTTAGATGCGGATATTTACGCCAGAGACGCCGTGCAACCTGGTTCCCCGGTTTTGAACCGAATTATTACCCGCTACGGTTCTGAGGTACAATTAGCCGATCGCACACTGAACCGCAAACGCTTAGGGGAAATGGTTTTCCCCAACCCAGAGGAACGCCAGTGGTTAGAACAACAGATCCATCCTTATGTGCGCGATCGCATTGAGTCTCAACTCTCTACAAGCGAGTCTCCCACGGTGGTTTTAGTGATACCCTTATTGTTTGAAGCGAATATGACAGACTTAGTGACTGAAATCTGGGTTGTCTGCTGTTCTGTGGAACAACAAATCCAGCGCATCCGAGAACGCGATCGCCTTTCTCTTGAACAAGCTCAATCCCGTCTCAACAGTCAGCTTCCCCTCGCCGAAAAAGTGGCGCGTGCTGATGTGGTTTTAGATAATTCCTCCACTCGCGACTCTTTACTTCAACAAGTTGATCGGGCTTTGATGAGAACGAAATAAACAAAAAATAAAATAGTAGTTTCATCCCCCGGTTGAAACGCAGGGGCTTTCACCTTCGCTATTCTGTAAAGGTTACATCTTTTACTTCACCCATCTCTCCCAAGGGTTTCGCGGTTTTTTGATTCAACGATACCCATACCGCCCCCGCATTTCCGGAACGGATTGTTAATTCATTTTTAGCTTTCCACGTTGTTGGGGAATCGTTCTCCGTTAAAATTCCCTCAAACTCCGTTTTACCATCAACACTAACCCGCACCCAGGATTCCCCTTTCATTTCTACTGTAATTTGAACCGGGAAATTGGGATCAGAAACAGTCAGCGCAGGTGTTGAGGTGAGAGTGGGTTCGTTTGGATTAAGCTGTTGCTCAATTGTCCCAGAATCTTGAACGGGTATAGAGGGTTGGGGTTTGAGGACTTGAGTAAGCAGATACACCAATCCACCGATCGCGACGATTCCACCAATGCCAATGTAGAGGAGAAAAGGTTGACGGTAGAGCCGATCAGATTGACGCGCTCGCGAAATCGGGGTGGGTTCAGAATGTTTAGCTTGAGAGTCAGCAGAATCAGAGGGTTCTGGTACCACCTCGGTGACAAAGCTTTGGAGTAATGTTGTGCTGTCTAAATTCAGTGTTTCGGCATACCGCCGAATAAACCCTTGAACAAAGACAGGTTCAGGTAAATCCTCACACCGTCCAGCCTCTAGCGCTTTCAAAGAGCGTAAGGAGATAAAAGTTTTGAGAGCAATTTCCTCAATTGATTTCTCCTGCTCTTCTCTACAGTGTCGTAAATAGATTCCTATATTTTTAAGTTGCTCTTCTTGAGCCGTAGTTAAATGGTTCACCTGATCCGCCTATCAAGGATTACACATTTATCGCGAATAGCGCCCCCAGTATATCACCTGTCCGTTGTCCGTTGTCTATTCCTAAGGACAAAGAACAACAGACAACAGGCAAGTGACTCAAATAACGCTACTGACTACCTCCCACGACAACATTGCGAATTCGTAAAGAAGGACCGCCACACCCTACAGGTAAGCCACTCTGTCCGCCTTTTCCACAACCGCCTGATTCATCCCAGTAGAAGTCATTACCGATCGCTTCGATGTCGCCTAAGGTTTTAAACACATTACCGGATAGGGTAACATCCCGCACCGGTTCAGCAATCTGTCCCTCGCGAATCATCCAAGCTTCACCCGCGCTAAAGGTGAACATCTCCCCATTTGTCATCCCCCCTAACCAGTTGCGGGCATAAACCCCTTCGCGAATCCCTCGGACTAAATCCTTAACTGGGGTTTTGCCCGGTTCAATCCAGGTATTGGTCATGCGGACAATAGGTGGATAGTGGTAGTTTAAACAACGGGCATTGCCGCTGGGAGCTTCGCCTAACTTACCTGCGGTTTCACGAGAATGCAGACGCCCCACTAAAATGCCATCTTTAATCAGTTGAGTTGTAGTTGCTGGTGTTCCTTCATCATCGTAGCAATAGCTACCGCGATGTCCCTCTGGGGCAGCACCGTCGAAGATTTGCAAATCTGGTGGACCAAAGCGACGCCCTTTGCTCATCACTTCCAACAGATCGGGGTTTTCATACGCCATATCCGCTTCTGAAAGATGTCCGAAGGCTTCATGAACAAATAAACCGGAGAGGATAGGATCAATAACCACCGTGTAAACCCCTCCCCGAACGGGTGACAGAGACAAAGCATTAACCGCCCGTTGCGCCGCCCCCTGCACCTGGATATCCAGATCAGTGAGATCTTCGTAGCCATTGCGAGATCCGGTGGTTTCTCGTCCCGTCTGCACAATCTCATCCTTACGGGCGGTAGCCGAGAAACGCATTTCTAGATCTGCCCAAGATTGCTCAATCAGCGTGCCTTCGGAGGTAGCGATAATAATCCGTTGATGGCTGTCCCCGTAGCGGACAGAGGTTGTTGTAATCCGGGGATCAAAACTTTTGAGCAATTGGTTGTAGCGATCGCACAGCGCTTTCTTCTCTGTTAGAGGAATCATCCGGGGATCAGTCCCAGTTAGGGGGAGTTGGCAAGTATCTTGCACGATCGAAATCGGGGCAAGTAGGGTTTCTCCATCCCCGACAATTCGGGCGGCGCTGATTGCTTCTTCCAGTCGCTCCTTCAGGCTAGAGAGTTGGTTGAAACTGGCAAAGCCCCAACCGCCCTTATAACAGGCTCGCACCTGTCCACCAATAGCAAGCCCCTCACTCAAGGTTTCTACTTTATTACCCCGCACGATAATGCTGGTTCCTTCAGATTCTTCTAAGCGAATCGCTAAGTAATCCACGCGAGAGCGATAGCGAGCGATCAGGTCTGCAATTAAATTTTGAGTATCCGCGAGTACAGTAGGCATGATCTAGGGAACTAGCATTAGGAACTGCTTCTATTGTGCAATGACTCTAGCCTTGGCTGCTACGGTTGTTCACCAATCCGCCGTTGATATTCTGTCTCTGTGATTAAGTCGTGGGTACTTTCTACGCGGTCTACAAACACAAGACCATTGAGATGATCATATTCATGCTGAACGATTCTTGCCACAAAATCGGTTAACTGTTGTTGCTGCGGCTTACCCTGTTGATTGGTGTACTCTACCTCAATCGCCTGATACCTGGGTACTAATCCTCGAATACCGGGAATACTTAAACAACCCTCCCAGCCTTTGACCACCTCATCTGAGTGAGCCACAATCTGCGGATTGATCATCGCTGTCGGTTCCATCGTCGGGGCATTCGGATACCGGGGATTGGGACGAGACGCTACGATAAACAAACGGCAGGATTGAGAAACTTGGGGCGCAGCGATTCCTACACCGTTGGCGGCTACAACCTTTGCCTTGAGAGCCTGAATAAGCCGTTGAATAGGTTCGTCATGGACATTATCGATGGGTTGGGCTAGCTGGCGCAAGATAGGATTGCCTAACTGAGCGATTTCTAGGGATTGGGTCATAATAGTTTGAAATTGACGCTAACCGTTGCTATTTATTGTTTTACTTCACTCACTGCTAAATCGCTATATATATAGAAGATAGACCTGTGCCGGAATATCTCGCCAATCGCTCGAATTAGGAGAACAAGCAACAATTACCGACAATAGAGGAATGCCCGTGGAAATGTCCCCCGAACAGCTCTGGATACAGGTATTGGAGCGTTTACAACTCCAACTCAGCCGACCCACCTTTGAAACCTGGCTCAAGGGAACAACCGCTCAGCAGCTTGACCAGAATTGCTTAGTGGTTTGTACCCCCAATCCCTTTGCCAGAAATTGGTTGCAAAAGTATTACATCAAAACAATCACTGATGTGGTGCAGGAGATCCTGGGACAATCGGTGGACATTTACCTTACCGTGATCACTGACAACGACAACACCACAATCAGCGATACAGGTATTTCCTGGTCGCCTCCGGTTGCCACCAACCCCGATACCGAACGTCCATCTCATCAACTCCCTAAACCCACAGAGTTAAATCAGAAGTACGTGTTTTCTCGCTTCGTGGTGGGTTCAAATAATCGCATGGCTCATGCGGCGGCTTTGGCTGTCGCCGAATCACCAGGACGGGAGTTTAATCCCCTGTTTTTGTGTGGGGGCGTTGGTTTGGGGAAAACTCACTTAATGCAAGCGATCGCGCATTTCCGGTGGGAAAACTCTCCCAATTCTAAGATATTTTATGTGTCTACTGAACATTTTACCAATGATCTGATTGCCGCCATCCGCAAAGATAGTATGCAAAGTTTCCGGGAACACTATCGAGCGGCTGAGGTGCTGTTGATTGATGATATTCAGTTTATCGAAGGAAAAGAATATACTCAGGAAGAATTTTTTCATACGTTCAATACCTTACACGAAGCCGGAAAACAAATCGTCTTGGCATCCGATCGCCCGCCGCATCAGATTAGCCGCTTGCAAGAACGGCTATGTTCTCGCTTTTCGATGGGGTTAATCGCCGATATTCAGCCGCCTGACTTGGAAACCCGGATGGCAATTTTGCAAAAAAAGGCAGAGTATGAAAACATCCGGTTGCCGCGATCGGTGGTCGAGTATATTGCGACTCAATATAAATCGAATATTCGCGAACTCGAGGGCGCATTAATTCGAGTCGTCGCTTACATCTCGATTTCGGGAGTACCGATGAGTGTCGAGAACATTGCACCAATTTTGAATCCGCGAACCCCAACCGTACAAGCTGCACCGGAGATCATTGTGACAACCGTCGCTGATGCCTTTAATGTGTCGGTAGAAGACTTAAAAGGGAACTCACGCCGCCGAGAAATTAGTTGGTCTAGGCAAATTGCCATGTATCTGATGCGGCAGCATACGGATTTGAGCTTACCCCGAATTGGTGAAGAATTTGGCGGCAAGGATCATACCACAGTGATGTATAGCTGCGACAAGATTAACCAATTACGAGAACGCGATCCTAGCGTGGCACAGAAACTGAGTCAATTGAGCGATCGCATTAATTTGGCAAGTCAAACTCAAAGCTAAGCTTAAAGGGAACAGGGAACGGGGAACAGGAAACTGTGCAGGTAGAGTGTAGGGTGTAGGGGCGGGTTAGACAGCATTGGTGTCAACTTAAGGTGAAAGCTCGGTTGAGCAAGGGTGTCGGGTGTCGGGTGTCGGGTGTCGGGTGTCGGGTGTCGGGTGTCAGGATGGAATTGTCTGTTGGAGGCGAAAAAACCTCACACCTACCACCATTCACC
>NZ_JAVKEA010000196.1:0-28836 GCF_040221695.1 Coleofasciculus sp. E2-BRE-01
GAGGTTTTTTCGCCTCCAACAGACAATTCCATCCTGACACCCGACACCCGACACCCGACACCCGACACCCGACACCCGACACCCTTGCTCAACCGAGCTTTCACCTTAAGTTGACACCAATGCACGTCGGTGCGCCCCTACAGTAGACAAATTATCGACATCCTAATGATTCGCGAGTATCTACTCCCGTTTTCGAGTTAACGCCACTGGCTCTAGTACAGAGATTTTGGACTTGTAAGCGATCTAAAACTGCATTGCTGAAGTCAGCCCCCGTAATCTTAACATTATCCAAGCGAGAACCTAACAAAATTGCTTCCTCTAGAACCGCATCACTCAAATCCGCCCCTTTGAAGTTAACTTTATAAGCAATACTGTATGAAAAATCTGCACCGTGTAGATTAGCATCAGTCATCGTGGAATCACTAATCACCACACTGCGTAAATCGGTATTGCTTAAATTCGTTTGCGTCAGATTCATTTTAGATATCTCCAGTTCAGCTAAATTTTGACCAGAGAAATCCATGGTACTTAGATCAGATACACCGTCATTAATAAGCTGTCGGGCAGAGGGATTAGCAGCTTGGGCAGATAGGGGAACTAAAACCAAAACCAACGCCAAAATTAGAGCAGCGAGTCCTCGAATAGACTTAATAATACTTTCTTTCATTGCAACTGTTGCCGAAAACATCCTTTCTGGTGTACCTCACGCCAAATCTTAACCACATCGGTATAACTGATAGGGAATACCAATCCGGTAATGGTGACTCGGATCAAGGATACAGGTTTTTTGGTTCGCGATCGCAAGATTTTGGGGATAGTCTCGCCGCTTCAAGCCAGGAGCGATGACCCATAGATTCAATGGAGACACAGAAGGTATGGCTAATTCCGATAACTGTTGCCAAACCTGATTATATCCCTGTTGGCGACTTAAAAAGGCTATTGTGCGATCGCCCTCCTGACTCCCATCCTCTGATACGTTCTCCAATGCCAAGGCAAAGCTTAATCCTAATCCTACATCCTGAAGATCCTTATATCCCATCACCATGATCAGGGGAACCGTGGGTTCAATCATCATATTTTGCGCCACCTGCTGAGGATAATAGGGTTTGAGAAACACCAAATTAGCCACGACACAAACTGTACTCACCAGAGAGATAGCCAACGTTAAGACAATTACCCCTCTCCCCTGCACCCCTGCACCCCTACGCCCAGACGCGCCATGAGACGCGCCATGGTTTACGGTTAAACTCGCTGCTAGTAGCGCACAAATCGCTGGATAATAAACAAAGTTATAGCGAGGGACAACGGATATATCCTTACCTAATCCGTAAATAATTGCCAGAAATTGCAGCAATACAGCCAAAGTAAACCCGAATAGCGTTAACGTGGCTAACTGAGTTGAAGGCTTCTGTAGCAATCGCTTAACTCCCACGCCTCCCCGCCAAATAATCCACCCCCCCAACCCCAGAGTTAATCCTCCCATGGGTATCACAATCCACAAAGGTTGATTTTCCACGGGTAAAGCAATCACCATCAGGAACCAACCCACCAGTAATTGCAGCAGAGGCGTAATACTATCCGGTGGCGGTAGCCAACTGGTTTCTTGTCGCCCCATATCTGCCAAAAGCATACCCCACCACGGCAGATAACTAACTGCCATTCCCGCCATTACCAGCGCCACAGCACTCCAACTCCCACTCGGTAAGCGCCGACGATACCAAATCATCCCGGAAAATAGGGTCAAAACTTGAGCAATGACAGCCAGAAGAAAAAAGTAGTGGACATAACAACCGATACTATTCACCATACCCCAACCTAGCCATAGCCACGGGGAAGGCAATTGCTGATTGTAAAGGCGCTGCTGAATCGGGATTAATGCCAATAGTGCCAAAATAATCAGCAACATGGGCAACGTGTAGTGACGTGCTTCCTGAGACAGGTAAACCGCAAAAGGAGACACCGCCATTAACGCGGCGGCGATTAATCCCGCCATTGGCGAAAAGATGAGACGATTGAGACAGTAAATTGCCGCGATCGCACCGACTCCAATTAAAGCTGGAAATGAACGCAACGCCCAAGCTAACTGTTCGGTTCCTGTAAACCTTAACCACGAATGCATTAAGCAAAAGAATAAGGGAGGATGAGTGGATTGTTCCGCCAAGCTTTGGGCAATATTTCTACAGCTAGCCTCCGGTTGCAGGGTGAAGAATTCCTGGAGCGTGGACAAAGGAAATATGACATCCAACGGTAAATCATTGTACTCCCGTCCTAGGCTAAAGAAAGCCGTGAGAACTTCATCCAGCCACAGGGGTTTTAAGTCAAGCTGCCAAAACCGGAGCAGGGTTCCCAGGATAATGATTCCAACCAGGATAAAATAATGGTGGGTAGGGGTACGGCATTGCCGTACCCTATGTATAGCGAAACGCCTTTCATTCTGCTCTCTACCTTCAAAGACCATTCATCGAGTCACGTCAATATAAATATGTTCTAAGCGTACAGGTTGGCGAGTAATGGAATCCAGAATAATACCATCAAATCGCTCAATAATTTCCTTTAAATCCAAAGCTTCGGGTAACCAAAAGGCTAAATCATTCCCGTAACGCCGATAGGTAAAACCGAGTTTTGCCGCCCGCGCGATCGCCCTTTCTTCTTCTGGTGTTTGGATAATCACAATTTCTTGGGCGGGAACCCGTTAGCGCAGGGTGTCTAAACTCCCTTCGTCTAGGATTTTTCCGCCTTTGAGAATGCTAATCCGCTGACACAGGCGTTCGGCTTCATTGAGCAAGTGAGTCGTTAATAAAATGGTTAATTCTTGACGTTGAAGACGACGAATTAAGTCCCAAATTTCATATCGGGCTTCGATATCTAAACCAGTTGTGGTTTCGTCTAAAATGACCAGTTTGGGCTGATGAACTAGGGCTAAGGCTATATTTAACCGTCGCTGCATTCCCCCACTCAAGGTTTCAACGGGACTCTGGGCGCGATCTAACAGGTTAAGAGCGTCTAAACAGGCGTAGACTTGTTGTTCTATTCAATATTTAAACCTTAATGTCAATTAAGTTTGACGCAATTTTTGTAGTACGAGCATCTTGCTCGTTACTAATACCCAATTTAAATAAATAAAAGCTTATCCCTTTTCTAGTTCAGTCCGCGTAAACGGACTTTGTTTGTGTAGCTGCGATTTCCAATCGCCCTTTTATCCCCTCCGCACAATACCATCTTGAACACTTGCTTGACGATAACCCCTGGAGGGTAGATGTTTCAGATCAAATTCCTCACCGTTTTCGCGTTTCCAAATCTTGTAATCAGAAAATGTGAGTGGGGTTTGGGGTTCGCACTCTTCCGGGATATGATCCCCTGAAACAAAATACACCGCCCCCTCTCCCATAACCTGAGCGATACCATTCCGGTTCACCACCAGCGAGGTTCCCTCATCAATCCCTATCCCCAAGACACTATCAGCGATTCCATCCCGAAGTTGACGCGCCATAAATGTCATCAATCGACCCATGCGATCGCGATCGCTAAAATGGGTATCTATTACAGTACCCTTCATTAGCGACCAGTTGAACAGATCATAACTAAACAGAATATCTTCATAGGGATCATCTAAGGCATATTCACTATCAACCGCATCCGAACAGGCGTTATAAATAAAATCACTTTGAATCATCGCCCCAGCACTGGTTCCCCCAATCCCACCGCCCTTAGCGCCAACGGATTTAATTGCCTCTGCTGTCGCGGTATGCTTAAAATTTCGGGTATAGTCGCACTGATCGCCACCTGCAAAAAATAACACCTCAGCTTGGCGAATGGTATCCGCGACATCTGGAGAATTAGCATCATCCCGACTACGAATAACCAACGTTTCCACCGAATCCACCCCATTCATCGCCAGAATCGGTTCATTATAGCCAGCCGAACCCGATGAGCGAATCACAACTACATCAACCTGAGCCGAACAGTCGGTGCAACCTCTCGCCTGATTAATCATCCACTGAATCGCTTCATCCACATCAGCCCCCCCGCCGCCTAAGTCAAAAGCAATACCTGCGGGAACATTGACATCAGTCGAATTGCCATCAAAATAGCGGATAACCTTGGCGGATGCTGGTGCAACCCACAGCGACAAGCACACAAATACTATTGCCACCAGCTTGATGATTTTGGCAAGGGGCAAGCCAGAGGTAGATTGACAATGACGATAACCCATAAAATTATTGGAAGATAAAACCCGATATCAATAATGGCACGAGTAAAAGGGCAGATATAACTGCCACAACCGTGACTGGATCTACATTGATAACGTTTTTTTCAGGTTTATTGCTCATCGAACACCCTCCCAAATTGACTAAATACTGCTTTACCACCCGACTGGGTAAACTGCTGTCCCTATCTTACTGCCAAGTGGGTGATCAAGATGGCAGATGAGGGATAAAACAGTCTTAGTACAAAGATCTAGAAAAGTACGTTTGGTTGTCTTGTAGGGGCGGGTTTCACGGCTCACATTTTTTCCCGCCCTGATGTAACTAAACCCGCCCCGATCAAGGTGCGAGGATTCTCTAACCAATCACCAATGACGCATGACTAATACGGGTCTTGCTGGATAGAAGCGTCTCTATGTATCCTACTGATGGAACGGTTTGTCAATAAAAGGGGCTGTCATGGCTAATTCAAAAAACGTCCTGGGTACAGAACTAGAAACCTGTTGCACATCTCCCATGACTGGATTTTACCGGGATGGCAAATGCAGTACTGGAGGCGGTGACTTTGGCGCTCACGTTGTTTGCGCTCAAGTTACCGAAGAGTTTCTGGAATTTACCAAACAGCGTGGGAATGACTTGAGTACACCCGTTCCCGGATTTAATTTTCCCGGTTTAAAACCAGGCGATCGCTGGTGTCTATGTGCCTCTCGTTGGCAAGAAGCCTTGGAAGCTGGCGCTGCACCTCCTGTGGTTTTGTCTGCTACTCATGCATCGGCTCTAGAATATGTTTCCTTAAGTGAACTTAAACAACATGCTCTTGATGCTCAAGGTGCCTAAAAACTTGTGGAATTTTTAATCCAAACGTATTTGAGAGTTTGTGATGTTATGTCCGTTTGTGTTTAACTTGTTTCTAGGCATCTCAAATCCTTGATAAATGGTGCGTTACGCTACCCTACCCTACCCTACCCTTCGGGAACGCTGCGCGAACGGGAACGCTGCGCGAACGCTAACATACCCTACAATTAACTTGAGCAATAGGTGCGTTACGCTTCGCTAACGCACCCTACAATTAACTCATGAATTATGACTTATCCGTTTTGGAGTTTTGTACCGATGAAAGAACCGGATTAGAATCAGTATCAACATTGTCTAAAGCGGGTTTTAGAACCTGCCAAGCCTGTTGCGCTTCGGGTAAAAATTGATCCCGTGCGGCTTTAGCTTCAGCAAACTTGATTAACGTTTTGGCAAAACTCTTATCTGTCGCCTGCTGCATTTGTTCGGGAGTTAGGGGTTCGGGGCGAAAAAGTGCCTCAATTACCGGACGTAACTCCAACGCCTGCTGCTGTATCTCTTCTAAGCTAACTCGTAAGCTGGCTAAATTCGCGATCGCCTTCACCGCTTGAATGATTTCCGGCTCATCTTCTGGCGATTCAACGGCTGATGGGGGACCAACCACAATTAAATCTTCACTGCTTAACCCATCGGCAAAACTATTCGCATCTAAGCTGGTATCCTCTGGGTCATCCATCCGACGTTCAATTTCTTCCAGCGCCTTTTTGCGACTGCGATCGCTGTCCGTTCTGCCGCTGACTTCGATAAATAAACCCAGTTCCTTTAAATGTTTGGTTGTATACTGAATCGTCGATTTAGTCATAATCGTTTCGATAAACAATAATTATAAACTACGATAAACTGTTATATCTTCAAAGAAAAACCAACGGCTTATCCTTCAACGGCGCAAACGCCTCAGCATCAAATCGATATAAAGAGGCTGGACGCCCTGCTCCCCGTGATGCTTTTAGACCCGTATCGGCTAAAAAACCCAACTTCAACAAACGGGTGCGGAAGTTAGAATAATCCGAAAAGTTTTCGCCTAAAACAGTAGTATAGAGTTGATAGAGGTCACTGAGCGTAAAAACATCGGGTAATACATCAAACGCGACAGGACTATACTCCAACTTATTCCGCAAACGCTGATATCCATACTCGATAATTTTGCCATGATCGAAGGCTAGGGACGGTATTTGCTTAACCGGATACCACGCAATACCACTCACTCCCTCAGCAATGAACTGTGCTTCTTCAAACCGAACTAAGGCAAAGTAGCTAACCGATAGGTAACGAACGCCAAAGCTTTTTGGGGATTCCCTAGGATCACGATGGGGACCACCAAAGGTGTAGAGTTGTTCTAAGTAGAGATTATTCACCCGAATTTTTTCCACCAGAACTCGATGGGCAGCATCTTCTAGGGATTCTCCTTGGCGCACCAGCGTTCCTGGTAAACTCCACCGATTGGAAAAGGGTTCATCCCGGCGCATGATTAATAGCACCAAGACGCGGTTTTGTTGAGTATCGACAGAGAAAATAACAGTGTCAACACTGACTTTGAAGTCAGCTAACGCTGGTTGGTTGCTCGGTTTGATGCCGCGTTCTGACATGGTTATCCAAAACTGTGACGTTTTGAACTTAAAAAAGTGATAGTCCCCCTAAAAGTATAGCTAAGAACGTCCCTGTTCCGGAGTCACCGTTGATCAAGCGTATAAATTTTCTCGATTGATATACTCTTGAACAGAAGGGGTTATGACATCTGGGTCTCCTTTTTCGCGATAGGCTGTAGAAGAAACTCCAGGAACGTTCAGATCCGCGATCGCAACGTGAGTTCCAAGCTGCCTCAATCTCTCTAAACCTTCTTTGTCTATGTCATACCCGGGACGCGGTACAATCAGCAACTGTACCTGGCTGAGTAATTCTTCAATCCGATACCAACGGGGTATCTGATTGACTAAATCCGAACCCACTACGAGAGTATAGTCCACCTCATCCCCCCAAATTTCCTTGGCTTTGGCTAACGTTTCTAAGGTTCTGCTACGACTCAACTCCTCATGTACGCCAATATTATTAGGCTGTGTTTCAATTTCAGAAATTAATACCTCTAACATCCGCTTACGGTGTTCCAGGGAGGTTTGGTGAGACTTAAACGGATTATCTGACGCCCAGACAGCGACTTGATCGTAGTGCTTTGACAACCATTCGAGAATAGTTTGATGGGCGGCTGTGGGTGGATCAGCACTGGTTCCGAATAAGGCAATAGTGGTCATGTCAAGTCCGTTAGCATTGTCATTATAGGGTTATACGGGGGGATACAGATAAAGGCTGGGTGTAATTGCTTCATCCTGATAATGGGAGCTATTAAACTGGCATTCCCTAAACGTTTAAGTCGCACTATTTCAAGAGGCGTTCTAGTCGTTTATATACATCATCATCGTTACGCTTACCAACCAAGATTACTTCAACCAAATCCTGATTCGGATTGAACCGATATACGATTCGGTACTCACCGCTATCAACCCGATAATAACCTGGATAACCGGATAGCTGTTTGCTATCGGTAGGCAGGGGGTCAACATTCAGTGCCAACACTTTCTTAGCAATTTGAGCCGCAATTTTGGGTTGTAACCGCTTGAGAAAATCCAGAACAGTTTCTAGTCCATCAAGCTTCGCCATTTGCCCAACCCTGGAGAGTTGATGTGAATTTTTCTGTTCCCACCATCTGAGAGTTCTTCAGTGCGGCTACTGCTGTTTGACCTAAAAGCATATCTTCTAGTTCTTCGAGGCGCTTGAGTAGTCGCTGGTAGGTCTCAGCGGACATAATCACATGGCTAGGTTGAGATTGCTGCGTCACCACAACAGGCTCAATAGCGGCTTGCTCAAATACTTCACTGTGGTGATCGCGGGCATCTATGAGAGTATAACTATGCATAGCTAGATTTAAGGTTCACGACTAATGGCATTCTGTCTTAATTGTAGATGACTATCATCACCGTTCTATTCGGCTGAAGGGAGCAGACAGCTAGGGAGGATGTCAAGAATTAGACATCAGCGGCTTCTTGCTCTAATCGTTTTTCTGTCTGTTGAGTAAGCTGTTTTAATTCATCCGAAATTTCTACTTGTAGAGGCTGGGGATCATCAAGTTGGCGGATTGCATCAGGAATCATTGCCACAGTCGCCGCTGTACGTTTTTTGATGTCCGCTAATGGTTCCGGTGGGTTTAAGCGTTTACCTGCTTGAACCATTAGTTGCAACAAGGGCTGTTCGTTGGCTTGAGGAGATTCAGATATTATTGCGAGTCGATCTTTGCTAATTTTCCCGTCAACACAATTACGGAAAACTTGTTTGCGTCCAGGATAGGTTTCTTTACTACTCGACTGTTTCATTGTGGGAATACCATCCATTTCCACCAGTTTATACACCCCATTAACTGGCTTACCTGTTACCAGTCGCGTACCGACACCATAGCCGTCAATAATACCGCCAGCCTGTTTAATTTTGGCAATTTCCCATTCATCCATATCACCACTGGCAAAGATTTTCGCTTCTGGTAGCAGCGAGTTCACTTGTTTAGACAGATCAGCAATATCTCCAGAATCTAAGCGCACACCTGCAACGTTTGTCTGATTGGCTTTAACCTGTTCTGCCAGACGTTGAGCCGCCGCAACTATATCATAAGTATCAATTAATAGAGGCGCAGTGGGAAAATAGCGTTGAAATGCATTAAATGCCTCATCCTCACTCCCAGATACAGCAGCAATTGCCATCACCAGCGAATGTGCCATTGTGCCACTGGGTTTTTGGTTCAACCTCAGCGCGGCGACCACATTTGAGGTAGAATCAAACCCGGCAGCTAATGCCGCCCGTGCTGCCCAAATTGCGCCCTGAGGACTAAACGCACGGCGAGTACCAAATTCCAACAGCTTGGCATCCTCTCCCGCGACATCTCGCATCCGCGCTGATCGAGTTGCAATCAGGGTTTGGTAATTAATCGTATTCAGAATATACGTTTCGACGAGTTGGGCTTGCCACAAAGGGGCTTCGACGCGCAGCAGAGGTTCATTGGTAAATACGGCGGTTCCTTCAGGTACAGCCCAAACATCGCCAGAAAATCCTTCTGACTTGAGGACTGACCAAAAGCGTTCTGGGACTTGATCAAATAGCCCTGTTGCTTGCAACGCCTCTATATGGGATTCGGAGAATTGAAGCTTTTCCAGATAATCTAACGCCTGTGCCAATCCCATAGCAATTAAATAGCCAAAGCCGTTAGGCAAACGTCGCACGAATAACTCAAAGCTGGCGCGTCGATTCTCTAACCCTTCACCAACGTAGCAAGCTGCCATGGTCAGTTGATAGAGATCGGTTAATAGGCTGTAATCGCTTGGGGTGAGGGTGAGTTGCTGGTCTTCCTGTGGCATAAGTTTCAGATGGGTATTGTTTATTGTTGATTGTTCATCGCGCATTGTCATGAACCATGAACAAATCAGAAGGATAAATAATGGATAGGAAAACTAGCAAGAAACGCTAGATTTTTTTATTAATGATCGATTCCAGATTACACCTTAAACGTCAAAATCGGTCGTAAACGCGCCACTACACTGACCATATCTGCCTTAACTTGTGCTTCAATTACGGGTTGAATGGGCTTATAAGCCACAGGTGCTTCTTCAATCCGCCGTTCTTCCCGCAGGGTAATGCAATCAACACCCGTTAACCCTAAGGTTTCCTCACTATAACCCGCCCCGCGACGACTCAGTTCAAAGCGCGATCGCAACCGTCCCGCCCCATGAGATGCACTCCAGAGAAAGGCGGGATTTCCTCGACCCACGACTAGATAAGAGGGTGTCCCCATTGAACCCGGAATAATCACAGGCTGTTCGGCATAAGCCGGACAAGCGCCTTTGCGAGTGATCCATCGATGAATTTGAGCGGATTCCTGTTGAGGCAATGTAATATTATGGGGCAAATCATAAACCAAGGGGGCTTCTACATCCCCATAAACCTGCCGTAAGCGCAACCGTAACAGTTCCGCTAACACAAGCCGATTCACAAAACCATAGTTAGCGGCGGTTGCTTGGGCTTGCAAATAATCCTGCACCAACTCAGGGTTCCGGTGAACCGACAGAGAAAACAGCCGAGACTCTGGATAAGGATGTCCTTGTAACCAAACCGCTTGAGTACGGGTTCGCCACAGTCCCCCAATAAATTTGCCCACATTCCGGGAACCAGAATGCACCATAAATGCCAATTGCCCTTCTCGCACTCCCCAAGCAAACGCCCTTGCCCGATCTTCAACCGTCTCAACTACCTGAATTTCCACAAAATGATTGCCACCACCAATTGTCCCCAATCCCCCATCTCGCACCCATCCCGCCTCGGGAACGAGTTCCTCTGGTGCCCACCGCATTGACCCATCCAGGGAACCGCCTAAGTAAACGCGATCGCATTCAGCGGCTAACTGATCCAGTTCAGAGTTGACGAAACTACCCGTTGGCGCATCCAGCATCCCATCTAGCCAACCCGGAATCCCATGTTCAAATAAAGCCCGACTGGTTTTGGCTGTCATCGTGACATCACGAGTACCCAAAAAGTAATCCCCTTTGATCAACTCAACCAAGCGATCGCGTTTCTTCAAAAAGTCATCAATCGATAAATCCGCCAGATGTAATCGCATCCCACAGTTGATATCAGAACCAACGGCGGCGGGAATAATCATTCCTTCCGTTTCTACGACTGAACCGATGGCGACTCCGGCATCACCGGGGTGAAAATCCGGCGTAGCGCAAACCTGACAAACGTGACCCCCCGATGGATGGCGAATGTTTGCCAGATTCGCCAACTGTTTAAATGCTTTCGCTTCCACAGGAAACCCTTCTGGCAGTAAAACCTCTGCTACAGGCGCATTGGCAGAATTGTGGAGACGTACAGAGTAGATCGGATTGGTGTAGTGAACATCCAACCCCTGTCGAGACAATGCCCGCAGGAGTCGGCGCAAATTTTTCGGCTGCATAACTATACCTAACAAGTCACAATGACTTGCCTGAATCAATGTGGAGCATTTGGCAGACTTCGGTGCAGCAGCCGCAGTTAAGCCTGCTTGTGCCATTATACGATCAGGCGTTTAAGTTTGGTGAACTCTCGTCGCGAATGTCGGGATTTCCCAGCATGAGTGCAACCAATCATTACAGAATGTTAAGGATGTAAACGAAAATTTATACAAATAGCGAATAATCGGGCGTTTGACTGAAGCTTGGGAAAAGTATTGCAAACATAATCAAATAAATGTTGCAAAATACTGTTTTTTTGTGGTGTATCCCTCATAATCTAAAGTGAATTGCATACCAATACATTAATTTAAATCTGATTGAAATTTACTCGATTAGGAGGACAAGATGAATATTTCCAAACTGTTTGCAGAAATGACCCAATATATATCAGAAGCGGTTGTGAGGATTTTCGGTCCCAGTGACGATGCTTATCCATCTACGGGCGTGCAACCCTTCAGTGGTGAACCTTTCCACGAACCCAGAAGAGCGGATTGGTAACCTCCGATAACAATCGGTAAAAAATCGGTTGGGTAATTGTTCATGGGTTCATTCCAAAAATTAAGTTGGTGAAGATAGGTTAAACCACTTCACCAACTTTTATTTAGGTATATTTTATAAAGGAATTTGATTGAATAAGCTGACTACTCGGTGTCTACTACCTTCGACCGCTCTGATGGAGAGTTGCGTCTCCCGTTGGTAATAGTAAAGTGAAGGAAGCGACAAAAACTTCACACCACCTTAGCTCAGCAATTCGGCTGCACCGTTTGCACATCTGACGTCGCTCTCCTTCGATGTGCAACGAATGGACCACAGCGGAAAAACGTCCAATCCAGTGCAATTCCTTTGTTATTTCTCATAGTAGCGGCTAAACCCTTTCAGTTTATCGACCGTTAGGTATAAAGGACAACAATTTGCTATCCCTCTAAAAGAATAGAAGTCTTGGGTTTACAAGGAAACTTGGCGCAATTGATGCTGCTGTTGATTGAACTGTCGTTGTTCTAGCGTTAACAGCTTGTACTCAATGGGAGGACGCATATCCCACTGGGTTTCGGCAAACATCAGTAGAGAGGCGGTCATCACGATACCCGTGGTGAGAAACTGCCAACCCCCGACGTAGTTTAAAAGCGCAATACCCAATAAATGAATGATACCTGCTAGGGTAAAGGCACGCGATCGCATCCCTAATCCTGTCCCGATGTAACCCACAGCGCATAATCCCAACCATAGGTGACAAAGGCGAATCAACACGTTTCCCCAACCCAGGAAAATGCTGAGATCGGTGAGAATGACACCACCAATCATGAGGACTCCCCAGAAATAAAGTAGCCAATTGAGGCGTTCAACTTTTACCCAAAAGTTGGTGAGTACCACCATCGCTGCGGTACCAATTACGGTGAGTCCTGACCACAGTCCAGCTTGGAGTTTCCAGCTAATCGGCAAAAACTGGGCAGTGATGAAAATCATGGCGCAAATTATACCCCAGAACAGGAATACCTGGTCGATACGGGTATAAAAGGCAGATAGCAGTGTCTTCCGTCCGAGTTGCCAATGCAGGCGTAACAATCCTTGACGGTCTTGATAATCGAGTGCGTGCTGTTTGGTACGAATAATTGGCTCTGTTAGATTGAAGAAGTTCATGCTATATCTAAGTTTGGCAAGAAGGTGCTGTAAAACGTGATCGGTCTAGAGGATGATTTTTAACTATGTTAACAAAATATTACGAAATGTGTATATGATGGTCATCGGTCGAGGTTGGTTTAGATCACCCTCTTATAGATTAGATCTCCCGCTCCCCTTGTATCGCAACCGCTACAACGGTTAGGACACGCCCACGGGTATCCAAACAATAAACGGCATTCATCTGATATCTGATATCCTGATGACTCTGGGGACTGCTACAGCGCTTCGCGCTGGGCAATAGGCAATAGGCAATAGGGGGGAGAAATACTGATTATATAGGGCTTTTAGCCGTTATTCAGCCTTTTGATTGGTAAATAGACCAGCGCGACATGCTGTATTACCCACATTCGGCACTTCAAGTTGAAGTACAAAAAACTATACCGTTAACTTTCTGCGATAAACCATCTTTATGTTTTTACTTATTCATTAAATACACTAAAAATTTTTACGCAATCTTGTAAATTAGTCTTAGCAAAGTCCGGAGTTTTATCCCAGCTAATCGGCTGGAAATTACTTATTTTTATCGGCTTCATATCTTCAAATGACCATTGTACCTCTTCCGGCTCTAGAGAGGGTTGGCGATAAGCGATTTTAACATTTTTGACTGTATTTTCATTGACTATTCCTTTAAAACAATGACTATGCTCAGTTTGCCAAAAATACTCCTGTCCAATTAGCACATTATCAGTTTTTACAAACACTAAATACCGACTACCCGGACGGTCAAACTCCGCTGATTCGCCATAAAAATAATTGCCATCGGGTAAATTTGTAATCGTCGGCTTACGGTTATCAACGCCTGGTGGTTTGGGTAAAGGGGGTGGGACAGCTTTAGAAGCCTCTGGAGTGGGCGAAGGTATCTCAGGGGAGACAGAGGGTGTATTAGGGACTTGTTCAGGAGTAGGTAAGACAACTATCTCTGGGGGCGGAGATGAAATCGTGGGCGTGGGGAGGGGTGAGACTGTTGGTGTTTCTGTAGGAAGGGGTGAGACATTCGGGGTAATCAGGGGAAAAGAAAAATCAGCGGGGGTTTCTGATACGGGGGGTGAGGGACTCTGGGCATTTTGAGGGGATTTAGAGGACTTACAGCCAAACAAACCCAGTCCCACAACCGTGAGAATCATCAACCACTGAATCCTGGGGATACTCCGCCAGTAAGCCTTTCGGGTGTCAGAGTGAGAGTCCTGGATAGAAATATAACCCGCTTTCGCGTCTATCGTTGTCGTCAATTGCCTAGAATTTGGCATAGTAAAAACTAGGAAAGAATTATAGGCGATCGCACCACCATTCGTCGTCGGCGATAAAAGCGCCACCACCTTTGTTACTGTAATCGAAAATTATGCGCGAACTCTATCCCCCCATCGAACCTTATAACAAAGGAATGTTACAGGTGAGTAACCTACACAGGATTTCCTATGAGGAGTCAGGGAATCCGGAAGGTAAAGCGGTAGTTGTGTTACATGGTGGACCTGGGGGAGGTAGTCAACCCTTTTACCGCCAATATTTTAACCCGAATCAATGGCGAATCCGAATCAATGGCGAATTGTTGTGTTTGACCAACGCGGGAGTGGTAAAAGTACACCTCATGCGGAACTGCAAGAGAATACTACTTGGGATTTAGTCAGCGATATTGAGAAGCTGCGCCTCCATTTGGGGATTGAACAGTGGGTGGTATCCAGTAGACTGTTGCAAGATCCCAACTTAATGCAAAAGTTTATTGACACTCTCCCTTTTAGAAAAAGGGAGATTCTGTAGAACTCACATCCTACATATCCTGAAAGAACAACTCTAGTTGTACTCCCAGGTTCCCAGGCACACGACGTTTACCCTTGCGGGTGTCGTGTTTTCTCCTTTTAGGCGTTGTTAATTCAACGCTGGGCGTTTCAAACAGGGTTAGCTGCTTGGGTTTCCCACAGTCCGTGGGTACCTTAATTAACTTCAAGCCATATTCAATAACGGCTTTACGTTTGATATTTCGTGCAGCTTGCTTATCAGCATGGTCAAAATGACCGCACTCGGTACAGATAAACCGCTCTCTGTCCCGATCAGCTTTATCGATATGACCACAGGCACTGCACTCTCTGGATGTATCTCGCGGGTTAACTTTGAGCAAAACCTTTCCCGACTTCGCAGCCGCGTACTCGATTTTGGAGATTAACTCTCCCCACGAAGCATCCAAAATAGAACGATTTAAACCCCGCTTAGCTGATTGACCATTAGGCAGGAAGCGTCCGGTTTTCTCGTCTGGCTTGGGCTTGCACCGTCTCACCATTCCTTGAATGTTGAGATCCTCTACGACAATCGCGTCGGCTTTCTTGACCAGCTTATTGGCGACCTGCCATTGGTAAGCATTTCTGCGATTGGCGATTTGGCTGTGTAGCTTGGTAACTGAAGCGACCCGTTTCTTTCGGTTAACCGAACCCTTCTTAGTCCGGCTAACGCGACGTTGGCGAATCTTGAAAGTCCGCTTAGTCTTCTGGTTAGTGGCAAACCTTGGATTGGGGATATCACTTCCGTCTGAGCAATGTACCAACTTGGTTAATCCCATATCCAACCCAACTGCCGTTTTAACCTCGGAAGTGGGGCGGGGCATAAATTCTGGAATTGATTTGTCCTCTAGTCGCACACTTATAAACCATCCATCGGTTCTGCGGCGGATTGTTACACTCCTAATGGCAAACCCATCAGGGATGGGGCGAGAGTTGAAAAAGCGCATCCAGCCAATTTTAGGCAGATAGACCAAGATCCCTTTGAACTTAACCCGACCAGGCTTATACTCGAACGACCGGAAATTACTGCGGTTCTTAAATGCTGGAAAACCCCGCCCATCAAAGAAGTTTTTATAGGCAGTATTCAACCGAGCAATGTTACGTTGCAATACGTCCGAGTCGATTGACCTGTACCAAGGACGAGCGGCTTTAAGGTCTACCAACGCAGCATCCTGAATCGTACCAGCATTACGTTTCTTGCCGCTATTCTGCCAAGGGTTTCCTGTTGCACCATTTTTAACGATGCAGCAGGTTAAAGGGTAAGCCTCTGCTTTTGTTCTCAGGCTACAATAAGCTCCCTGGATGAACTGCTGATGATAGGTTTCAATCCGGTCAGCCAAACACCAGTTGTAGGCACTTCTGAGCATGTTGAGCCACGACTGCATCTTGGCAGACTGACTGCTAGATGGACGTAGTTTATAGACGTAGCTTAAAATCATACTCGTTTAAGTTAGACCCGAACTTATAATATCAGTATACCAATGTTTTATGGAGATTTGCCAATGCCTTTCCCAAAAAATCATAAGCTAGGAGCAAAAAAAATACTGCCTCTGCCACTGGATGATCAGCCAATATGTTTCAAGGGGTACAGAGGACAAAAATCACAACTGAAGGCTGTCCCTAACTGGCAGGAACGATTAAGGAAATACGTGGCTCAAATCATAGCTGAATGCGAATAAATTCGCCGTGTCGAACTTCATCCCCCGACTGAAGTACGGGGGCTTCCGTTCTCCCGTTCTCCCGTTCTTTATCTGTGATTTTGCCGATGCTTTTGCCAGAATTGAGTGTCATTATTTTATCAACAAAGGCTTTTTTGACTCAGAGGATCAGTTGCTGCGAAATATTGATCGGATTCGTCATATTCCTGGGGTGATTGTTCAGGGACGATATGATGTAGTTTGTCCGATGATATCGGCGTGGGAGTTGCATCAGGTTTGGTCAGAAGCTGAGTTTGTTGTGGTTGCAGATTCGGGACATTCGATAACAGAACCGGGGATTCGTAGTGCGTTAATTGAGGCGACGGATAAGTTTGCCAGTTTTGAATAAGTAGTCGGACAAAAGAAAACGGTACTGTATTAAGTTTTGCAAATCACCCTCAAACCCTTACTGTTGCCTATTAAGTTGTTCAACGAAAAATAAGGCTTTTCAGCTTTTAGACGTTAACTTGACCGAACAAGTTTTGTACGGTTTTCCTCCCTTGTCAACCTTGTCCTCCTTGTCTTGACCCCACCCTAAAGTAAAAAAACTACACCTGTCAGGGGGGGGAGGTGGTAACCACAAAAACAATCACCGTCGCCAGCGCCAATGCGCCCTGAATGACATTCCCCACCAGTGAACCTACTACAATCCCTACACTCGCTTTCAACGCCGCCTTGAACCGTAGCTCTAATTCCAACTGACGGCGAGATAAAAACTCACCGATAAACGCTCCCAACAGTGGACCAATTAAAATCCCTAACAAAGGACCTCCCACTGGTAAAGCGGGAAGTAGCCCTAAAATCCCCAAGACTAAGCCAATAATCGCACCAATTTGCCCCCACTTGCTCGCCCCTGCCCGTTTTGCTCCCCAGTAGGTGGCTAAAAAATCAATGCCGACACTGAGGAGTAATACCCCAACAGCAACGCCCAACGCCAAACTTATCGTACTTAACCCTTGGACAAATCCCCAGACTAAAATTGCTACAACAATTACGCTAGAACCGGGAAGACCAGGGACTACAGCACCCACCACACCCACGAGCATCAGGGCAATTAATATCCAGTAGAGCAAAGTGATAGACATCTAAACTTAACGATATTAAGCTAACCGTTGACGTTCGACTGTACTGACTGACTCAACGTATTTCCTAGTTTATCAGCTAGCCCCTCAATCCAGCGCTCATCTTGTTTGGTGTAACTGCGGGGAGCATTCGCGCCTAAAATTAAAGCACCCTGATTGCCCAGAGGTTGACAGATGAGTCCTTGGGTATTTTCTGGTAAGTAGTCAAATTCGATTCGTCCGGGATACAGTTTCATGTCAACCAGATAAATAGGTTTTTGTTGCTCCAGAACCCGCTTCAAGATAGCACCGGGTTTTACCTCTGGGTTTTTTCCCAATACTCCCCGCCTTAGTAGCACTTTTCCCTGATAAAACACAACCAGCGATCGCGTCACGGTATTGGTTAATAATAAATGTGACGCCCACGCCAGTTCCGTTTTTGCCGCCTCCGGTAACTCTGGTGTCAGTTCAAACCCTTCTGAGCCAACCAAATCTACCGCATCTGGCGATCGCGGCTGCACTTGCTGCCACAGCAAACCTGTCAAAATCAATATGGCACTCAGAATAACCCCCAGTGCGTCTGAACGCGCCTGAGATTCCGTAAGTTGGGGAGTGAGCAAGCGATTGATTAACAATAGCGTTCCGCCTAATCCCCCCACAATAAACGGTAATTGTCGCAACACAGAATTTTGATCAGGTTTAGCCATTATTTGCACAGCGTTTATTGTTTCAATGGACGCAAGCCTGTTTTAATTGTTGTAGCGGTTGCTACAACACTCAACCTTCACCGCTCAGAACCCAACACTCAAAATTTATGTCTCCCCATCTTCGAGTATCCGTTGAAATAAATATCCAGTCCCCCGTGCGGTGAGAATCAACTCTGGATTGCTGGGATCATCTTCCAGCTTGGCTCGCAGTCGGGAAATATGCACATCGACAACGCGGGTATCGACGTGGCGTTCTGGGGTATACCCCCACACCTCCTGTAAAATTTCTGACCGAGAGAAGGGTTCTCCAGAGCGACTGACTAACAATTCCAGGAGACTGAATTCCATCCCTGTGAGCCGAATCCGCTCGTCTCCCTTATACACCTGTCGTTTGTTTGTATCAATTTTGATACTGGCGACATGGATCACCCCAGAACTGGGAATCCCGGAAGCACCCACCTTGTCCACCCGCCGCAATACCGAACGAATCCGGGCTTCTAACTCTTTGGGAGAGAAGGGCTTGACCACATAATCATCCGCGCCCAACTCTAACCCGGTAATTCTGTCGGCAACATCACCCAATGCCGTTAGCATGATGATGGGGATATCCGATTCCTTTCGCAACTCTTGACAGACGCCGTAGCCATCCAGCTTGGGCATCATCACATCTAAAACCACTAAATCGGGTTCACTCGTGCGGAAGGTTTCTAAGGCTTCTTCCCCGTCGGCGGCGGTGACGACATCGTAGCCAATCATCGACAGGCGAGTTTCCAAGATCCGGCGGATACTCGCTTCATCATCGACAACCAGAATTTTTTCCTTATGAGTTTCCAATTGATTCAAGACTCCTAATTTACAGTCAACGAAATGTTAATTTATCAGTAGCTTATCTCTAAGATATAACGTTATACGAAGCTTTTTTAAGCCATAATGCTTTTATTTGACATTTCCTTACGACTTTTTAAGATTGGTTTAATTATTGAAAATTCCTAGCACCTTGAGATCAGGATGCCTAAAACTAAATCCATCTATGTTTGTAATCAATGTGGGGCGGAACACTCCCAGTGGTTCGGCAGATGCTCCTCCTGCGGCACGTATAACTCCTTAGAGGAGAATATGCTGTCAACAACGACCACCTTAAGGAGTGGGGGTTGGCAATCCAATACCCGTGCCTCTACTCCCTCTCCTACTTCCGGACGCGCTCAACCGAGGTCTTCACTCAAGTTCTCAGAAATTTCCAATAATGTCCAGATCCGATTTGCTTCGGGGTATAGTGAACTGGATCGAGTGCTGGGGGGAGGGATCGTCCCTGGCTCCTTGGTATTGATTGGTGGTGATCCGGGGATTGGCAAATCCACGTTGCTGCTACAGGTGGCAAATCAACTGGCACAGGAGCATCGTATCCTTTACGTCTGTGCCGAAGAGTCGGGACAACAGGTGAAACTGCGAGCCTCTCGCCTGGGTGTTGGTACTGCTCCGATTCAGGAAGAGACAGATAATAATAGTGAGCAGACGAATAATGGTGCGCCCAAAAAGCTAGGGAAGTCGGCAAAGTCGAAAACGGCGAATGGGGGTAAAGCCTCGGAGGAGCAAGAGCCAAATCTGTATGTGTTGGCAGAGACTGACTTAGAGGAGGTGTTACGGGAGTTGGAGTCCCTAAAACCCCAAGTCGCCGTCATTGATAGTATCCAGACGCTGTATTTTGCGGCGTTAACCTCGGCACCCGGTTCGGTGGCGCAAGTGCGGGAATGTACCTCAGCCTTGATGCAGGTGGCAAAGCGGGCAAATATTACGTTATTCATTGTCGGACATGTGACTAAGGAAGGTGCGATCGCAGGACCAAGGGTGCTGGAACATTTGGTGGATACGGTATTGTATTTTGAGGGCGATCGCTTTGCCTCCCATCGTCTGCTGCGATCGGTAAAAAATCGGTTTGGCGCAACTCACGAAATCGGTATTTTTGAAATGGTGGATAAGGGGTTGCAGGAGGTGCTGAATCCGTCGGAGCTATTTTTGGGCAATCGGGATGAAATGAGTCCCGGTACGGCGACGGTGGTGGCTTGTGAGGGGACTCGTCCGATTTTAGTTGAGTTGCAGGCGTTGGTGTCCCCCGCCAGTTATGGGGCGCCGCGTCGCTCAACCACTGGTGTGGATTACAGTCGATTACAGCAAATTTTGGCGGTATTGGAAAAACGGGTAGGGATTCCCCTGTCTAAATTAGATGCTTATGTGGCTACGGCTGGCGGGTTGGGCGTCGAAGAACCGGCGGCTGATTTGGGAATTGCCATTGCAGTCGTGGCGTCATTTCGCGATCGCATGGTTGATCCCCGCACCGTGATGGTTGGCGAAGTGGGATTAGGGGGACAAGTGCGGCTGGTGTCACAGATGGAACTGCGGTTAAAGGAAGCCGCCAAGTTAGGATTTAAACGTGCGATCGTTCCCAAGGGTCAAGTGTTACCGGATCTGGATATTGAGGTGATCCCGGTTTCCAGGGTGCTGGATGCAATTATTGCTGCTTTACCGGGAGGATTGCGTCAGAATTCAGCAAATGAGGCAAATGATGCCAATGAGGAAGAGGAAGACGACTTTTAGAGTTTTGGGTGTACAGAATGTGGGATAGCAATAAAAATGAAAAATGAAGCTCTACTACTACAAATCCGATGAATACGCCAATTTTGGCGATGAACTCAACCCTTGGCTCTGGAACCAATTAATACCCAACATTCTGGATGAAGACGAACGAACCCTTTTTGTAGGAATTGGGACGTTACTCAACAGAAAATTACCCAAGGCAGAGAAAACCATCGTATTTGGAACGGGTGTGGGATATGGATATGGAACTGTACCCAAAATTAATGATTCTTGGACGATATACTGCGTCAGAGGACCCCTGTCTGCCCAAGCGCTAGGTGTTGCCAAACAAGTCGCCGTTACCGATGCGGCTTTACTCGTCAGGCGATTATTTCAGGCGAATCATTCTAAAACCCAGCGCTTTGCTTTTATGCCTCATTTCAAGCACGCTATCCCAGCAAGTTCAGCCTGGAGTGCTATCTGCGAACAACTGGGATTCGCCTATATTGATCCGCGTTGGTCAATTGAAAAAATTTTATCAGCAATTAGCCAAACTGAGGTATTACTCGCTGAAGCCATGCATGGTGCTATCATTGCGGATGCCCTACGAGTGCCTTGGATTCCAATCAAAACCAGTGCCAATATTAATTCCTTTAAATGGCAGGATTGGTGTCTGTCTCTAGGTATTGAACACCAACCTCAGTATGTTATGCCTCTCTGGGATTTCTATCCTGTGTTTCCTGAAGCTCCTTCGACTCGCTTGCGTATTCGCCCAGAAATCAATTATTGGATAGATTGGTTAAAACAGGAGCAATTAAACGTGTTTAATCAAATTGGCGGTGATCCAAATCAGCGAGTAGCCCGACAACTTATGGATATTGCCAAAACAGTCAAACCTATTTTAAGCGATGAGTTCATCGTTAAGCGTCTTACCCATGAACTAGAGACAAGACTACAGCAATTTAAGGATGATGTTAGAGCGGGGATTTTTACCTAATTATAAATGGCTTAAAACCCTTGTATAGTATTGCTTCCCGATTAATTCAGCAAGCCCTATTTACAGAGGGTATTCTTCAAGGAAATCGGGTAGCATCCTTCAAATGTAGGGCATTATCTTGCTCAGGAAAAATGTACCCCCAGCTCCCCCAGCTTCCCCAGCTTCCCCTCACCACAAAAGTTATTCAGCAAGCCCTACTTAGTTCTGAGTTTGGGGGAAGAGGAGTTTAGCGATCGCTTCTGCGGAACGTTGTTCTCGCCAAATCCAGTGGTTATCCTGTCCCTTCTGGCGAATGTGAGTGATGGCTTGATCAATTAGGGAACCAATTTCGTCAAAAGTTGAGAATGTTGCACCAATGGGGACAGGGAAATTCACTTGATGCTTAACAACTGGATAGTCAGAGGCAATAATATAACAGCCACATGATCCGGCATCACTAATTACACCACTGGTGCGGTAGTAATAACGATCTTTGTCATAGTGAATGACCAAAATATCAATCTGTTTTAAGACACTGATATAGTTTTCTTCTTTGGTAGTATCGTAGAGAGCTACACCCAGTTGATCTAAATAACCAGGTTTTTGACCAAAGGGTGTACCTATAATTAGTTCACATTGATCAGAATTTGAGGTGATATATTCCTGTAATCTGGCAATTAGTTTTGAGATAGGTTTATCCTGTCGAATCATTCCCACCACTCCTATCTTAATTTTGGCATCTATAGGCAAGCGTTCACTGGGTTTCAGGTTGGGCGTAACTTCGCTAAGGATTGGATGAGGGATAATTATCTTGGATGACGCGGGTAAGCGAAATTTATCCGGGATAACATGATCATCGATTTCAAATAAAACGACTTTTAAATTGTTGAAAAGTTGCAGATACCTTTTTAGGTAGACCAATCCGAATAATTTGATTTTGCTAGTCATGGCAAATTGTTGATTACCATGTAAGCTAATCAGTACCTGTTTTCCTGTTAAAGCTAGTAAAGGCAGAACTCCTAATAAATGTTGGTTATAGATTTCAAATATAAAAATTGTATCGATATCTTTCAGCCGAAAGGCTCTAATGCCCATTGAGATGTGGCGGTACTCGCGGCGAAGTTGAAGTCCTATGGAGTAATTTGGAATTGATTGGCTTATTTTTTTGAACCAAGGGGGTAAAGGGGTTTCTATAGATAAAAACCCTATTTTTTTAGTCTTGATGTATTGCTCAACGAGCAGAATGTCTTTCAGACCCGGATGCATTAATTGCATTTGTTTTTATGTAATAACGAAACAGTTTTACTTGGATCTGGGTGGATACAGATGACTCTTCGGTATTTGTGATGAAACCCTAATTTTTAGGGAAGAGGGAACACCTCGACTTACCTCGACTCCGCTCGGTAACACGCTCGGTGTGTCACAGGGAACAGGAAAACCCTTATCCAGCAACCCTTTGACTCAATTCAATAACTTTTCCTGCTTACCATAACTCCTGGAGAGGCTATTTTTTGGGACAAAACTTTAAGGAATGCACGTCCCAGTATTTTAGTGTCATAAAATAATTCTAACAATAAGCTTACATATCCTAACCGTTTCTCCATAAGCACTCCCCGATTTATAATTCCCATATCTAGCAACTGCTGACTATTTTCCAGCTGCACAGAAATTTCTGAGTCGTACAGGTTTAGTGGCTTGTTTCCTGCAATAAGTTGAGCATATTTTTGGTATTCGACTGCTCCTTGCCAGTGCTGATTTCTCTGGATTTCTGATTTAACATAATCGATAAAAAATGAAAAATATTTAAAGTGTAGCAAACACGCCGTTGTAGAAGAAACTTTTATGTTTTTGGTGATATGTTCTGAATAAAATATCATTGTATCATTATATTTAAGCAAAGGGAACTTGGTTAAACAGTAGGGCTTCTTGCCTCGTTTATCGTCGCTGCCAAAGATACGTTGGCGCAATCCTCCCCAATAATAATCCCTGATTGTTCCTTCCTGGTGATGATAATACTGTCTATCAAAATAGGGACAGACCTCTAAAAAGTCATCTCCAGGATTATAGTAGGCTTCCTGAACAGGCTGCTGTGAATACATATCTAACATAATCCCTTGAACAGCATTTTTACCTTGCCATTCTATTTGACGACAAAAATCGCTTAGGCTACGGGTTTCACAATCGGGATAATAGAGAATTTCATCGGCATCAACGATTAAGCACCAGTGATTTTGACCGTAATTTTTAAGTAACCATTCTAACCAAATTCTTTTATTTTCCTTAAAAGATTCTTCAGTATACCAAACGTAGACATCCTCCTGTTGCAACAGATAGTCTAAGGTATTATCTTCCGAGTCATTATCCACTATAAAAAACTTTGATATTCCTTTTTCTCGATAGTAGTTTAAGAAAAAAGGTAATCGTTTTATTTCATTTCTAACAATTACAAAGCAGAGACTATTATCCGGATTTAATTTTATCTCTTTATGATCTGTTCTCTTGAGAGCATTCATGATCAATTTCTCTTATGGCTAAGTTGAGTATTCTTATAAAAAAAGCTCAAAAGAATAGTTAGTAGTAACTCCATTTCTCCAGCAGCAACTACATCAGTTTTCAAGTTAGTTCTATACTTAATTAAATGTCTGATTATTTTTCTCAAGTCATTCACCATATAAATGGGTATAACCACGGGCTTTTGCCAATTTTTGTAGGCGATCATCCGCGTCTGATACCGACTTAAACCGACTCCCCGGAAGAAACGGATTATGTAATCTCTCTCAAAACGAGATTTAGGGATTTTATGATAAATATGCATATCCTTATTGAACCAAAGTTCCCAATCATCATAAAAAAGATAAGATAACATTTCTACATCTTCACACTTCGTTGATAGAGAATTTCCAGATACCCCATTAATACTCTGATGTTCGGGAACACTTTTTAGCCAAGCTTCCTGGCGAATGACGATTCCAGCTCCAGGCGGAAACAGTTTCTTCCGCGTATTTTTATACTTTTCGTTATAACAATACGTCTTTTTTCCTTCCAGGAGCGCAAAATAACGGGCGATTCTCTCAAATCCGGGCGGAGGTTCTACTTCAAATTTGCCATGGATTTGTCCTCCATACGCCCCAGCTTGCGGATGAGATTGCCCAAAATGATAAGCTTGTGCTACCCAATTTGAGTCGGGTAAATTATCGTCATCCAGAAAACCGATTAAAGTACCCTTGGCTTCTCGGATGGCACATCGTCTAGCAAATGCTAGTCCTTGTTCAGGTTCCAAATAATAATGAATGGGATAAGGTTCAGACCAGTTCGCTTGGTACTCCTGAACGACCTTAGCCGTATCATCAGTGCTATTATTATCAACGACAATAATCTCCCAGGAAATAGGCTCTGTGCCTTGCTGCGATCGCAACCTATCCAGAACCTCTGCTAAACGATTCGCGCCGTTATAGGTACAAATCGCGACAGTAAAGTCGATCTCGCTCATGCCGTAATCTTCCTCTGGGGAATCACTCTCCCACTCATTGAATCGTGAGCTGGAGTCGAGCGATCGCGCTCTCCCCAATCCCAATCTGCTCGCTTGTAGCAAATACACCGAGGAAACACCATATCCTATTGTTGGTTTGACCAACAGGCATGGTTTAATTACGAGTTTAACCTGTCTCTAGCAGACTGTCACTCGGTATGCAAAAATTCCAGATAGGCTTGACTCATTTCCTTCACCGCCATCTCATACAATTGTTGACCATGCTCCGGTTTGGCTAAGGCGGGATTAGACCCCATGCGTCCATCAGGATAGCGACGGCGGAAGTCTGTCGCTCCGTAAATTGGATGTCCAGAGGCAACATTCGCTGCTAATGGGGCGTTTTTGATTGCTTCCGGATAAAGGTATTGCGTTAACGCCACTTCGCTGGGTGTGGCGTGAGATCCTTCCTGGTCACCATACCATTGTTTGGCTAACTGATACACCGATTTACAGGTAAACCAGTTAGCAAGGCGACATCTGACTTGATCGCTGTTGGGAATGTTGAGATCCCAAAGATAAGCGTAACTCTCAGAAAACGCTGCCTTCAGCGTCGCCACGTTACCACCGTGACCATTAATAAAGAAAAATTTGGTAAATCCAGCCCGAGTTAAGCTGACTAAATAATCTTGGATGACATGAATTAAGGTACTAGGTTTCAGGCTCATCGTACCAGGAAACCCTGTATGATGCAGCGCCATCCCCACGCTAATTGTGGGACTAACGATCGCATTCGTCGCTTCACCCACCCCTCGCGCGATCGCTTCAGCACAAATCGCATCAGTACCAATTAATCCCGTTGGTCCATGTTGTTCAGTTGAACCAATCGGCAGAATAATTCCCGGCGATCGCTTCAAATACTCCTCAACCTCGATCCAGGTCATCAAATGTAGCAGCATTATCCCTTCTAAAAAAGTGAAAGCAGGGGGACTAGGGTTACCAGCCTCCTGCTTTGTTTCTGTAAGACCCCTCATTCTGTCATACTTGCGTATGACATGTATTACACTATCCTTAGTGTAGGTCACCATGGGGAAATCGGCAATAAAGTTACCCAAATTGTTTTAAGTCTTCAAAATATTCACAGGGTATAGTCACACCAGCCGAATCTTGTGTCACTCTAGACGTAGAGTTCCATTTCTATATCGTTGCAACACCATGATTTTGGTGTATATCTTGGCTTAGACGTTCAGATACCCAATTTCCTTACCATTTATGCTTTCTGTCGATCTACCGCAAAGCCCTTCTACTCCAGAACTGGCACAATCCAACCGCATTCTGGTTGTAGAAGACGAGACTCTCATCCGAGAAATGCTGATGTTGTCCTTACAAGAGGAAGGTTATGACGTGGTGACGGCTGCTGATGGTCGTACCGCTTTAACCCTTCTGTCCGAGGGCGATGCCAATGACGAGGAGTGCCAGTTTAGCCTGTTGATTCTAGACTTGATGCTGCCTCAGGTGAACGGACTCGATCTGTGTCGCTTGATCCGGTATAAAGGGAATTCCATTCCCATCTTGATTCTCAGCGCCAAAGCGAGTGAAACGGATCGGGTTTTGGGGTTGGAAGTCGGTGCTGATGACTACCTGACCAAACCCTTTAGTATGCGGGAATTAATCGCCCGGTGTCGCGCCCTCCTACGTCGTCACCGCTATAATTCCATACCGCAAACGCCGATGTTGCAGTTACGGGACATTACTCTCTACCCCGAAGAATGCCGCGTCACGGTGCGTGGCGAGGAGGTGAATCTCTCACCCAAGGAATTCCGACTGTTGGAATTATTTATGGGGTATCCCCGTCGAGTATGGTCTCGTGAACAGTTAATTGATCAGGTTTGGGGAGCCGATTTTCTGGGAGATACCAAAACAGTCGATGTTCACATTCGCTGGCTGCGGGAAAAATTAGAAAAAGACCCCAGTCAACCGGAATACTTAATTACCGTTCGTGGCTTCGGCTATCGGTTTGGCTAATTTATTTGGATGCGACACCGGCGATCGCATCTTACCCAAATCAGTACCGCTATCGTCCTGTCAAAAGGCTACAATAACTAAACCATCGCTCGGCAATAGTCTCATTGATCACACCTATGACCCTGTTGACATTTCTCTTGGGTCTAGCTCTAGGAATTGGGGTTGGCTTATGGTTACAACACCGCACCAAACAGCAGCTCAAGCAAACCTTGGAGTTGCTACCAGCCAATTCGACCAGTAACTCGTTTCCCTTAGAGTCTCGTCTACGGGGAGCCATTGCCCAAGCGAATCAGCAGCGCCTTGTCTTAGAAGACCAACTCAACGCCATTCAATCCCTATTTCAAGTTGCGCCCGTCGGGTATTTACAAGTAGACGAAGACAATCACTTAATTTGGTGTAATCAGCAGGCGCGTCAGTTATTGCAAATTGACCGCTGGGAACCTGGACAGATTCGCTTACTGCTAGAGGTGGTGCGATCCTACGAACTGGATCAGTTAATCGAGAAAACGCGAAAACAGCAACAATCGACGAGCCAGGAATGGGTATTTCATCCCGCTTGTATGGATGGTGCAGCCATGAGCGAAGTGCGATCGCTCACGTTGCGGGCGTATGGTTGGCCCCTTGCCAATGGGCAAGTTGGCGTGTTTCTGGAGAATCGACAACCTTTAATTGAACTCTCGGAATCTCGCAATCAGTGGGTGTCGGATTTAGCCCACGAATTGAGAACCCCACTCACGTCGATTCGCTTAGTTGCAGAAGCGTTGCAAGGACGAGTTAACCCGCCAGAAAGCCGTTGGGTTGAGCAACTCCTGCAAGAAATTAATCGGTTAATTGACCTAATTCAAAATTGGCTAGAACTCAGCCATCTTGAACAAGATCCGAACAAAAGTCTTACGTATAAATCCCTCGACCTAAACTCTTTAATTCAATCAGCTTGGCAACGATTGAAACCTTTGGCAGAGCAAAAAGATTTGCATATTGCCTATCGTGGACCCGATACTTTACCGATTAAAGCTGATGAGTCGAGACTCATCCAAGTTTTTTTGAATTTATTAGATAACAGTATTAAGCATAGTCCCCCGGAAGGATTGATTCGAGTTGAGGTAACTACTTCAACACAGGCTGATTCAACGGAAAAAGCGCTGATGCAAATCGATATTATTGACGAAGGTGCGGGGTTTTCAGGTAATGATTTACCTCGTGTATTTGAGCGACTCTATCGAGGAGATGCTTCGCGATATCGGCAACCGACGTCTGAGAATGTAACAACCTTGGGGCGCAGTAGCGGGAGTGGTTTAGGTTTGGCAATTGTTCAGCAAATTGTTCAGGCTCACGGTGGTACAGTGAATGCTAAAAATCATCCGGAAACAGGGGGGGCTTGGTTACAGATTCAATTGCCTTGTAATTAGTCATTCGTCATTTGTCATTCGTCATTTGTCAATGGTCTAAAATTTAGATTTTTAGCGTATCCTGACTCTCTTTCCTGCTTTTTTACTCTTAGTCTTTGACTCCATTATTTTACCTTAAACTGAAGTTCCCCCCATCCTGATTGACGATAGAAGCCTAAATCCAGGCTATGTAAGCGTTTGAGCCAATTCGCCCCCTCAAATCGTACCCATGTATATTTAAGATTTTCTTAATAGTCTTGAGAGAAAATCCGTGAGACAATTGTAGTCATGTACATCGAACGTGTTCCGAACAGAAATTCCCCACCCGCCGTATTACTTCGCGAGTCCTACCGCGAAGGAAAGAAAGTGCGTAAACGGACTCTAGCGAACCTGTCCAAATTGCCGGATGAAGCCGT